>CAZJNG010000152.1:0-6306 GCA_964547265.1 uncultured Candidatus Cloacimonadota bacterium
AGTCAAGCTGATTTATTTATTTCTCTTCATTGCAATGCGGCACAAAACACAAGATCTAATGGTGTCGAGGTTTTTATCCTTTCAACTGCCAGGACAACCGATGCCAGAGCTGTTGAAGCCCTTGAAAACTCTGTGGTTTTAGAGTACGAAGGTGGAACTGAAGCTGTTAAAGCTTATGATGATTTGCAGTTTATACTAGCTGATTTACAACAAAGTGAACAGTTAGAAGAAAGTAGTGATTTAGCCGTTCGTTTGCAAACAGAATTAGTAAAAAATACAAGCATGATTGACAGAGGAGTTAAGCAAGCAGGTTTTTATGTTTTAAGGGGTGCTTTTATGCCTTCAGTTTTAGTTGAATTAGGCTTTATTACCAACGAAGAAGAAGAAAAAAAACTTCTTTCTTCTAAATATCAAAATGATATTGTAAAAGCAATAACTAACGGCATAAAAAGCTTTAAACTAAAATATGATTATATTTGGTAAAGATTATTTTTGAGGAGTTAAGATGGAGTGTAATAATTGTAAAAATCAAAATGCTAAAAGTTCTATCCAAAAAATCATAGGCGTAATGAGTGGAAAAGGTGGTGTCGGAAAATCAACAGTTACTGTGATGTTAGCTGATTCATTGTTAAATCATGGTTATAAGGTCGGTATCTTTGATGCTGACATAAGCGGACCAAGTATCCCTTCATTGTTAAATATTAATGAAAAACTGCTTCAAGGCAACGAAGAAGAAATTTATCCCTATGAAACAGAAAAGGGTTTAAAGATAGTTTCCATGAATTTGATGATGGATGATGTCAATCAACCTGTTATATGGCGTGGTTCTATTTTATCAAATGTCATTCAACAATTCTGGAAAAAAGTTATTTGGGGAGATATTGATTATTTATTGATAGATATGCCTCCCGGTACATCTGATGTTGCGTTGACTGTATTACAACAGATTCATCCCAATACTATGATAATGGTCAGTATTCCTCAGGAAATGGTTCAAATGATAGTACATAAATCTATTGAAATGGTTAATAAAATGAACATTAAAATGCTTGGATTAATCCTTAATATGAGTTATTATATCTGCCCATGTTGTAATGAAAAGTTTAGATTATATCATGAAAAAAGTGATTCTGTCAATCCTTACAGAGTTCTTGCAGAATTACCTGCTACAATTGATGTTGCCGACATAGCAAATAATCAAGGAATTTTAACAGATAGTTTACAAGAATTAATCGATCCTGTAACTCATATAATCACAGAAGAGATAAAGATAAATACCTACCTTTAATTATTTATTTACATTGTTTTTGAATAATGTTTTATCGTTAAAAAACATTAAAAAATTTTTAGCAAGAAGCGTGATATATAAAGCAGTAAAACTACTGATTAATATAATCTATGAGTGCTAAAACAAATGATTTAAAAGTAAAAATTAAATTTCTCTTGACATGATTGCTTAACCCTGAAAAAGATACATAAGTTTTAATCTTTTTTGTATAGGAGTAAGCATGAAAACAAACAATGAAATCAGAAAACAATTTATAGATTTTTTTATAAGTAAGGGACATACTTTTATCCCATCATCAACAGTAGTACCTCTTGATGATCCAACCTTACTTTTTACCAATGCCGGGATGAATCAATTTAAAGACATATTTTTAGGTAATAAAGAAGCAGATTCTGCACGAGCAGTAAATAGTCAAAAGTGCATCAGAGCAGGTGGAAAACACAACGACTTAGATGAAGTCGGCAAAGACGGCTATCATCATACTTTTTTTGAAATGCTTGGAAATTGGTCATTTGGAGATTATTACAAAAAGGATGCTATCAAATGGGCTTGGGAACTTTTCACAGAAGTTTGGAAACTGCCAAAAGAAAAATTACATGCAACTGTGTTTTTTGATGATGATGAAGCCTTTGAATTATGGAAAAGCGAAACAGATATCATCAACGAACACATCACCAGACATGGTGAAAAAGACAATTTTTGGGAAATGGGCGAAACAGGTCCATGTGGTCCTTGTTCAGAAATCCATATTGACAGAGGTATTGAGCATTGCAACAAACAAAACATACCCGATCATGTTTGTAAAGTAAACGGTGATTGTCATAGATACATAGAACTCTGGAACCTTGTTTTTATGCAATTTCTTCGTAATGATGATGCTTCTCTTACTCCTCTAAATAATAAATTTGTGGATACCGGTGCAGGTTTTGAAAGAGTATGTCAGGTTCTTCAAGGAGTAAATTCAAATTATGATACTGATGTTTTCACTCCAATTATAAAAGAAATTGAAAAACTTTCAAATATTACTTACTCAGAAGAGACAGGTGTTTCACATAGAGTTATTGCTGACCATATCAGAACCTTATGCTTTGCAATTGCAGACGGAGGATTACCTTCCAATGAAGGTAGAGGATATGTCTTACGCAGAATACTCAGAAGAGCTGCTCGTTATGCGAGAAACCTCAATATGACTGAACCTTTTATCTATAAACTCGTAGATGTTGTCGTGCAAAATATGGGAGAACATTTTACAGAACTTAAAGATAGAAAAGACTTTATAATTAATATCATTAAATCTGAAGAGGAACGCTTTAACCAAACACTAGATAAAGGCTTACAGTTATTTGAAGAATTAATTTCCAAACTAACTGATAAATCAATCTCAGGGAAAGATGCCTTTACTTTGTATGATACCTATGGTTTCCCTTTGGACTTAACAGTAATTCTGGCAGAAGAAAAAGGCTTATCTGTTAATCAACATGATTTTCATCAAGAAATGGAGAAACAAAAAGAGAGAGCTAGAAATGCTTCCAATTTTAAAGTTAATTTAAGCGAAATACAGTGGATAGAACTTATCTCTAATCCTGAATATCATAGCAAGTTTGTCGGTTATGACTTGAGTTCATGTACCTCAAAAATCGTTAAATATACTATTGAAGAATCATCAGGAGAAAATCCACATTTTAAGATTATCTTAGACCAAAGCCCATTTTATGCCGAATCAGGCGGACAAATCGCTGATAAAGGCATCATTCATAATGACAAATGTGAAATCGAGATTTACAATGTTCAAAAAGAAGGAGATACCTTTGTACATTATGGAAAGCTTATTAAAGGATATGCTGACAATTCTTTACATGGTGCAGAACTTCCCTTTATTGCCATGATTGACAGTTCTTACAGACAAAATATTGCCGGCAATCATACCGCTACTCACCTTTTGCACTCAGCTTTAAAAAAAGTTCTCGGCGACCATGTACAACAAAAAGGCTCACTTGTTTATGCTGAGGGTTTACGCTTTGACTTCACGCATTTTTCTGCTCTCAGTAATGATGAAATCAACCTGGTTGAAACTATTGTCAATGAAAAAATCAGACAATGCATACCATTACAGGTAGAAACAAAAAGCATCGAAGAGGCTAAACAAGAAGGTGCAACTGCACTCTTTGGTGAAAAATACGGAAATACCGTCAGAGTAATCTCTATCAATGAAGACTCCCAAAGCTTTTCTAAAGAATTATGTGGTGGAACACATGTAAGCAACACAGGTAAAATTGGCTTATTTAAAATACTGACAGAAGCTTCATCAGCTGCAGGCATTCGTAGAATCGAAGCAACAACAGGCATCTTCGCAGATAACTATAACAAAAATAACGAACTTCTCCTAAACAAAATAAATCATTTACTCTCAGGTAAAGGCAATACTATCAATGAGAAAATACTACTAGAAAGACTGGAAAAACTCATCTCTGAAAACAAAAAACTCATCTCTGAACTTGAAACGCTAAAACTACAAAATTCATCAAATCTTCTTGAAGATATAATAAAAAACAAAAAGAATGTTAATCAAATAGATTATGTCATTGGCTATATTGAAGTTAGTTCTCCTGACGAACTAAAATCCATAGGTGATACAGTAAAAGATAAATTAAAATCAGGAATCGGTGTTTTGTTTACAGAATTTGACTCAAAGATTTCCATAATAGTGGTTGTTACTAAAGACTTAATTAAAAAACTACACGCAGGTAAGATTGTTGGCGAACTTGTCAAAGCTGTAGATGGAAGAGGTGGAGGAAGACCTGATATGGCTATGGCAGGAGGAAAAATCCCTGAAAAAGAGACTGACTTACAAAAAACATTTGAAGATATTCTTATAGATATATTAGCTAACTGACCTACATGTAAATTATGAAAAAGATTTTATTTATCAGATTTAGTTCTTTGGGTGATATTGTCCTGACAGAATCAACAGTCAGACTCACAAAGACTTATTTCCCTGATTATGAAATACATTATTTAACCAAAAAACCTTTTGCAGATCTTGTAAAAGGTTTTTCTTACTATGACTTCGAAACACTTTATCCTCTGGTCAACAAAGTTCATCTTTGGCAAGACAAAATGCAACTTATTAGTTTACTAAATAAAGAAAAATTTAGTTATATAGTTGACCTGCACTCAAAATTTAATTCTTTCATTGTAAAACTTCTTGTTAAATCAGACTACACGATAACATGGAAGAAACAACACTTGCTCCGGCTTTTTATGATAAAAAAACTTACAGATAAACATATTGATAGCGTAGTGTGGAACTACTTAGAAACGATTAAAGTAATAGCTTCAACACAAAAAGATATATCAATCAGTGAAGAAGACATTAATAGTTGTTTCAAGCCTCAATTAATAGTTAATCAACAAGATTCTGACTATCAAAAAGTAAAGGATATATTTTCTTCGCATAATATAACAGTTAGCAATGTAAATAAACCTGAAGAGTTTTCTGGTAAATACCTGATTGCTATCTTTCCCGGAGCTCAACATAAAACTAAGCAATTTCCGATTGAAAAGCTAGCCTTTTTTATTGATACTATCCCCGAACACTGGAAATGCTCTTTTGTAATCATGGGCGATTATACAGAAAAAGAACTTGCCATTAATCTTAATCGACTTACAGAGCAACCGGTATATGACTTAACAGGAGCATTTAACATTAAACAGTTAATTATTGCCGTGAATTTTATGCACACTGTCATCAGTAACGATTCTGGTCCAATGCATATAGCAGCAGCCTTGGATAAACCTCAAATAGCTCTTTATGGGGCTACTCATTCTAAGCTTGGCTTCAGACCATTAAATGATAAAGCTGTGATAATTCAAAAGAACTTGTTTTGCCAACCATGTTCTTTGCACGGAAGCGAGTCTTGCCCTAAAAATCATTTTTATTGTATGAAATCAATCACAACAGAAGATTTATTTACAAGCTTTAAGAAACTGTTTGAAGATAAGGTCTTGGGTATATGATAAATAAAATATCTAACTTTTATCATGTTAATCAAAAGAAAATTGATTTATCATTATTAATCATCATTCTGCTGAGTATCTTTTTTGTTATCATTGAAAGCATACCTGAATATTCAGTAAAGTTATCAAGATTTTTTTATGTATCAAAATGGATTTTCACATCCATTTTCTTAATCGAATATATTATCAGATTAATAACCTCTAAAAATCCCTTAAAATATATCTTTAGTTTAAGTGGTTGATTGATCTGCTTGCAGTTATGCCAATGTTTTTAAGTATTATTATCAAAAACATCAAGTATTTCATTGTTTTCAGATTTTTAAGAATGATCAGAGTCTTTAGAATCTTCAAACTTACTAAGTTTAATGAAGAATCTCGTCATCTCTTTTTAGCCTTAAAATCAAGTCTGTATAAGATTACGACCTTCTTTATATTCTTGTTATTCATAGTTTTACTCTTAGGAACATCTATGTATGTAATTGAAAGTGAGTTAAAAACTTTCGAAAGCATTCCACACAGCATCTACTGGGCAATTGTAACCATCACTACTGTAGGATACGGTGATGTAGTTCCACTAACTATTATAGGGAAAATTATCTCATCTATCATAATGTTGCTTGGCTATGCCATCATAGCAGTGCCTACAGGCATTGTAACCTCTGAATTGAATAAATATAAAAAAAATAACAAGTATTGTTCATTTTGCCAACATAAGAATAGCCCAAACGCTAGATATTGTAATCAATGCGGTGAGGAAATGTTAGAAAAACAAACTTAGTGCGTGGAATGTTTTAAACGCAGAGTCTCCATGTTTCTAAATTAATTATTATAAGTATATCGAGGCTGTATCAAAAATAACGGATTAGCCTTTGAAGTTGGTACCGAGACGGCTCGTCTCGGCGTGTCATCTGAGCTTACGAAGAATCTCCTAGATTTCTTTAAAATATTACAATTCAATAAGATGAGATTCTTCACTTCGTTCAGAATGACATGACCGGACG
>CAZJNG010000153.1:0-6264 GCA_964547265.1 uncultured Candidatus Cloacimonadota bacterium
GAGAAAGTTGATGAATCATAAAAAAATAAAGAAAAAGAAATTTTGGAAGTTTAAAGATTAATGTTATATTATATTGTAAGGTTGGTTATCCAGCCTTACAATTAAAAAAAAATGTAATAGAACACCGATGAATTAGTTATAATTACAAGTGTTATAAGAAAGGAAAGAGCATGAGATACAGTGAAGCAATAGACGAAAAAGAAGTTATCTTACAAGCCAAAAAAGATTATCAGGCTTTTGATTATATTTACGAAAAATATATGCCTCAAATCTTTCAGTATGTAATGTACCGAGTTTTCAATCGCGAAGTTGCAGAAGACATTGTTTCTGTTGTTTTTTTCAAAGCTATGAAAAATTTACACCTGTTTAAATGGAGAAAAATTCCATTTTCTGCTTGGCTGTACAGAATCGCTTTTAATGAAATCTGTAATCATGCCAAAAAAGAAAAGAAACAGGAAAAGATTCGCAGAAGTATCATGAAAGAAGATATTAAAACAACATATGAAATGAATTATCATTATAATGAAAAATCATTTAAATTCGTTCATGAATACCTGTCTAAACTCTCTACAAAAGACCAAGATGTGATTACAATGAGGTTTTTTGAGAAAAAATCTTTTGCGGAAATATCACAAATTACCGGAAAAAATGAATCTACATTAAGAGTAAATTTACATAGAGCACTTAAAAAATTAGAATCTATTATACCATCGGAGGTTCTACAAGATGCATATAGACAAATATCTATGTAACATTGAAAAACCTGATTTCTTACCCGGACCGTTTTCTGTTCGTTTGAAGTATGAGCTGAAACAACAATATTTTGACAGAAAGAATGGTTTTTCTCTTCACTATATTTATTGTACAAGTGTAATGTCGCTTTTGATTATTTGTTCCTTATTGGTAATAAAACCACATACTGCTAAGAATCTAAATCGTTTAGTATTTGGCAACTCTCATGATGAAACTTTAGATATGTTACTCCTATCCGATCGTGATATAGATTTATCCAACTATCCAAACTCAATTAGAACAGTTGCTACAGACAATAACTCTACTTTACCTTTTATAGAAGAAGATAAATCTTACTTAATTCACAAATTTAAAGATCATAATAACAAAACACTTATTTACATCAGCGAAGTCAAAAAAAACCTTAAACCTAAAACTCTCTATTAATCTTACTCTAGAGAAATCCTATGAAAATATCAATATTTGCTTTGATTCTATTACTATGCCTAAATGTTTCTGCACAACAAGTGTATCTTGGCATATATGTAGTTCCTGCTTCTCCTCATGATTTAAAAAATGCAAACCTTAGTTACGGATTAAAAATTGATTCTGTTGTGCCTGATTCACCGGCAGCGATAGGAGGATTACAAGCAAATGACATTATTTTTAAAATAGATTCCAGTAATATTCGTTCTGAAAATGACTTACAAAAATTCCTAACACAGTGTACACCTCAATCAGTTTTAAAAATTTCCATCGCTAGAAATAAAAAGATTGAGACTAAAGATATAATACTAGCAGACAGAAATGATTTACATAAGGAATTATATATTTACAATTATATTCAAAATCCATGGCTCTTTATTGGCATGAATGTAGAGCCTATATCTCAAGCTCTTGCTCATTTATTGAGGCTTGAAACAGGTGTGCTGATACTAGAAATAAGAGAAAATTCCATTGCTGAAAGTCAAGGTTTGGAAGCAGGAGACATAATTATCTCTGTCAATAACCTGCAAACAATAAATGAACATGCATTGACAAGAGCTTTAAATATAGGTTTACAAAATCAACCAATGAATTTCTTTATCTGGAGAAATAGCGAAAAGTTCAACCTGCCTATTAGTCTAAGCAATAAAAAAATAGACAATGATACAGAAAATGCTGATGAAATCTTTATCGTAGGTCCTGACATCTATGATAGCGAACTTTATAGTTATTCAAAAGAAAAGATTAACATTTTATTGAATAAGCCTAAATCCGAGCTTGAAGAAGATATTGAACGCTTAGAGAATGAGATTTTCAAACTCAGGCAAAAAATCGGTAACCGTTAAGAATAAATACTAATTACACATTAAGTTATTCCATTAAACTTTTTCCTTGCCAAAAAACAGTCTAATTTTTTTTATTCATTAGTAGTTATTAAAATAAATATCTGATACGATTGACAAGGAGTAATATATGGCAATTAATGATGATAGGTTAAATGATTTAACCAAAAAGTATTTTAAAAAAAAGGGATTCTTGATACCTTTACTTCAAGAAGTTCAAAGTATTGAAGGCTATATCTCAAATGAATCAATTAAGATAATTTCCGATAGGTTTAATATTAAAATATCTGAGATATATGGCGTTGCCACATTTTATAGTATGTTTCGCTTAAAACCTCAAGGTAGGCATACTATTAAGGTTTGTAAAGGTACAGCTTGTCATGTTTCAGGAGCAGATAGTATTTTGGATTCAGTAAAAAAAAGCTTAGATTTGAAAAGCAATGAAGATACTACCTCAGACAATTTATTTACAGTATCAGAAGTTGCCTGTCTCGGATGTTGTAGTTTAGCTCCTGCTATAATGATAGATGACAAAACTTATGGAAATCTAACATCAGATAAGGTATCTGAGATAATAAATGATTTAATTGTAAACTATAGCGAATCAAAGGAGGACAATTGAATCCCATCCAAATCAAAATAGGTGTAGGAAGTTGTGGTATTGCAGCCGGTGCAGAAGAAATATTGAATGCAGCTGAAGAAGTATTAGAAAAAAACGAAATAACCGGTTATGTAAGCAAGACAGCTTGTATTGGAATGTGTTTCGCCGAACCAATCATGGAAATATCTTTTGATAATAATAAATCAATAACTTATGCAAAGGTAAGAAAAGAAGAGGTTGAAAAGATAATACTTGGGTTTCATAGTCAAAACCTTGTAGATAAAAACATATTGCTATCAAATTACAATGACTCTTTATCCTGTAAAGCAAGTGATCAAGATACTCTCAACTATCAAAAACGAATTGTATTACAAAATTGTGGTATAATAAACCCGGAATCAATAGATGAATATATCGAAAATAAAGGATATAAAGCACTTCAAGAAGTATTAAAAAATATACAACCGGAAAAGGTTATTGATATCATAACAAAATCAGGTCTTAGAGGCAGAGGTGGTGCAGGTTTTCCTACAGGCTTAAAATGGAAACTTGCCAAAGAATCACGACCAACAGAAAAAAAATACATCATTTGTAATGCCGATGAAGGAGATCCCGGTGCTTTTATGGATAGAAGCATTTTAGAGGGTGACCCGCATGCAGTAATAGAAGGCATGATAATTGCCGCTTATGCTATAGGTGCAAGTGAAGGTTATATTTATGTAAGGGCTGAATACCCTCTAGCTATAAAACACCTCCAAATAGCCATAAAAGAGGCTTATGAAATGCATTTCTTGGGAAGCTCAATTATGGGCTCTAGTTTTTCTTTTGATTTGCATATTAAAGAAGGTGCCGGTGCTTTTGTTTGCGGTGAAGAAACTGCTTTAATTGCCTCAATAGAAGGTAAACGAGGGATGCCTTCCATTAGACCTCCATATCCTGCTCAGTCAGGATTATGGGGACAACCGACCAATATAAACAATGTCGAGACCTTTGCAAATATAGCAAGGATTCTTCTAATGGGTGCAGAAGAATATGCCCAGATAGGCATGAATAAAAGTAAAGGCACAAAAGTCTTTGCTCTTGCCGGAAAGATAAAAAAATCAGGCTTAATAGAAGTTCCAATGGGTATCAGTTTAAGAGATATTATCTTTAAAATCGGAGGAGGCATGAAATCAGACAGTCCGTTTAAGGCTGTCCAGATGGGAGGTCCTTCAGGTGGATGTATTCCGGAAGCCTTACTTGATACACTTGTAGATTATGACTCTATCAATCAAACCGGTGCTATAATGGGTTCAGGTGGAATGGTTGTGATGGACAACACAACCTGCATGGTTGATGTAGCCAGATTCTTTTTGTCATTTACTCAAAAAGAGTCATGCGGAAAATGTACTTTTTGTCGAATAGGCACTAAAAGAATGCTTGAAATCCTCAATAAAATCACTGAAGGCAGAGGAGAAATGTCTGATATTGATTTATTGGAAGAACTCGCTAAAAACATATCTCAAACATCCTTATGTGGTTTAGGTCAGACAGCTCCCAATCCGGTATTAACCACTTTAAAATATTTCAGACAAGAGTATGAAGCTCACATAATACATAAAAAATGCCCTGCCAAAGTTTGTAAATCACTTATCACTTATAATATTATTACTGATAAATGTGTTGGATGTACAGCCTGTAAAAAAGTATGTCCTGTTAATTGCATTTCGGGAGAGGTTAAAAAGCCTCATGAGATTGATAAAGATAAATGTATTAAATGCGGTGCTTGTTTGAATACCTGCAAGTTCAAAGCAATAGAAATTAATTAGGAGTGTCCTCTTATGATAGATATAATATTAAATAATAAAAAGATTCAAGCCAAAAAAGGACAGACTATCTTAGAGGTAGCAAATGAACAAGGTATTGAGATACCAACTCTATGTCATGATAAAGAACTCAATCCTTTTGGCTCATGTTGGGTATGTGCAGTTAAGGTAAAAGGCAGAAAGGGCTTCGTTACAGCCTGTGCTACTGAAATCAGTCCAAACATAGAGATTGAAACTAATACAGAAGAAGTTTATAATGCTAGAAAGATGGCTTTAGAGTTACTGCTTTCTGACCATTATGCTGATTGTGATGCTCCTTGTATGCTTGCTTGCCCAGATCAGGTGGATGTTCAGGCTTATGTCAGTGCGATTGCGAACGGAGAATATCATAAAGCTGTACAGATAATTAAAGATAAGTTACCAATGCCTTTATCAATTGGTCGTGTATGTCCTGCCTTTTGTGAAAAAGAATGTCGCAGAACCTTAGTAGAAGAACCAATCGCAATCAGACAGTTAAAAAGATATGCTGCTGATAAAGACCTAAATGATTTTTGGCAATGGGTGCCTGAAAAAGCAGATTCTAAAAATAAGAGAATAGCAGTTGTTGGGGCAGGTCCTTCAGGTTTAACTTGTGGATATTATTTGAGTTATCAAGGATATGATGTTGATATCTTTGAGTCTGCTCCAAAAGCCGGTGGTTGGTTGAGGTATGGAATCCCTGAATACAGATTACCAAAAGCTATTTTAGATAAAGAAATAGAACTTATGTGTATGGGCGGAATGAAGATTCATACAAATAAAGAAATTGGCAAGACTCTTGGTTTAAATCATCTTTCTGAAACCTATGATGCTGTATATATGGCAATAGGAGCTCAAAAAGCAGTAGATATGCCTTTAAAGGGTTCTAACCTAAAAGGTGTATATTTAGGAGTAGATTATTTAAAAAATGTAGCTTTAGGAAATGTTCCTCAAACAGGTAAAAAAACTGCAGTAATTGGTGGTGGTAATACAGCCATTGATTGTGCCAGAACAGCTCTTAGGCTAGGAAGTGAAGTGACTATAATCTATCGTAGAACCAGAAAAGAAATGCCTGCTGAAGAGTTTGAAGTTATTGCTGCTGAAGAAGAAGGCGTAAAATTTATGATGCTTTCAAATCCGGTAGAGTATGGCGGTAATAACAAATTAGAAACTATTATTGTAGAAAAAATGAAATTAGGCGAACCTGATTCTTCAGGCAGGAGAAGACCCATAAGCACAGGAGATTTCTTATATTTAGAGTTTGACACTGTTATTGCAGCAATTTCGCAAATCCCGGATGTTAGTTTCTTAACTGATGAAATCAATAAAATTGATAATGAAATCCTTCCTCTTTCCAGATGGTCAACTGCAGAAGCAGATGAGCATAATATGTTCACCGGCAAGAAAAATATCTTTGCAGGAGGTGATTTCAGGCGAGGTCCTGCTACTGCCATTGAAGCAATTGCTGACGGTAGAATAGCTGCCGAAAATATTGATTTATTTCTTCAGGGACAAAAGTTTAAAGCACCTGCAAAGAAATTCGACGCTAAAAAAGAAAAACTACTAAAACTAATCAATCCGGAACATTACGCTCGTTACGATAAAATAAAAAAAATAGAAATGCCTGAACTTCCACCCCTGGAAAGAAATCAAACCTTTGAGGAAGTCGAAATAGGCTACACTGACCAACAAGCCAAATCAGAAGCCGAAAGATGCCTGGAATGCTCTTGCAATGTTAACGAGTCATGTTATTTGAGAAAATATGCTACTGATTATAAAG
>CAZJNG010000154.1:0-6246 GCA_964547265.1 uncultured Candidatus Cloacimonadota bacterium
TCACTTGAGTTATAGTTTTTAGTGCAAGCAGGGATGCTCGCACAACAGTAGTTTTGTTACAGCCTCTAAAAACGGGGTTATGAGACCTAAGAGCCGGATTTGATAATCCTCTTGATTCACTCATATTTTTACCTTCGCGTCTTCGCTACTTCGCTTGACAACTCCTTATCTTTGTCCTCAATTCCCTTCGTGCTTCGTGATTAGAGAATCAAGTCCAAAGTTGGATTTGCAATGAGCGAAGCAAGTGTTAGCTGAGGATGGTACCTCTCCAATAGTGAAGATTCAATAAACAATAATAAAACCGGCTTAAATAAAAAAACTATTTAAGCCGGTATTTTTTGTTTAATTTATTTGTTTTTTACGATAGGTCTAGCTATATAGCTGGTATGTAAGAGGTGATGAGCCTTTTCTGAATTTGGTTTTTCAAGGAAATCATCATAAATAATCTTTATTGAAGGGTTGTGATGTGAGTGTTTAAGTTTAAGTTCGCTATCTTCCTGATAAAGACCTTGAGCTCTTTGGTTTCTGATAACATTTAAGGATCTGTAAGGTTGTCCACCGCCACCGACACAACCACCACGACAAGCCATTACTTCGATGAAATGATAAGGCATTTCTTTGCCCTGTTCTTTGGCAAGTCTTACTTCGTCAAGAAGTTCTGCTACATTTGCTAATCCTGAGGCAACAGCAATTTTGAGTTTAATGCCTGCAACTTCAACTTCACCTGATTTGATTGCTTTGTGACCTCTGACAAATTCAACATTAGGGTTTGGCATATCTTCGCCTGTAACAAGATAATAAGCAGTTCTGATAGCTGCTTCCATGACACCACCTGTCGCACCAAAGATTGTGCCGGCACCTGTATATTCTCCAAGTGGGTTGTCAGCGTGTCCTTTAGGTAAGCCTTTTAAATCAATGCCTCTCATTTTCAGCATTCTGGCAAATTCACGAGTAGTGATTGTAACATCAACATCTTTATGCCCTGAAGCATACATATCTTCCATTCTTTCTATCTCATATTTTTTGGCAGTACAAGGCATAATAGAAACCAGGAATATCTTTTCAGGTGAAACATTCATCTTTTTAGCCCAGTATGTTTTAACCATTGTTCCTACCATCTGATGAGGAGACTTGGCTGTAGAAAAATGAGGGATTAAATCAGAGTAGAATTTTTCTAAATAATCAACCCATGAAGGACAACAAGAAGTAATTAAAGGCAAATCATTTGGATTATTTTTTAGTATTGTAGCAAGTTCAGTAGCTTCTTCCATAATGGTTAAGTCAGCTCCGAAGTTGGTATCAAAGATATAGTTAAAACCAAGCATTCTCAAAGCAGTGTACATTTCACCAACTACATTTGTGCCGGGTTCAAGTCCAAACTCTTCACCAAGAGCAACGCGTACAGCAGGCGCTTCTTGCACAATACAAATCTTTTCAGGGTCATCTAATGCTTCCCAAACTGCTCCTGTAGCATCTGTTTCATAGATTGCGGCTACAGGACAATATGCAGAACACTGACCACACTTTACACATTCTGAATCATTCATTGAACGGTTAAAAGACGGACCTACAAAAGTATCAAATCCTCTGTTTGAGTATGATAAAGCATGAACTCCCTGTAAATCACTACAAACCTGGATACATCTGCCACATTGAATACAATATGCAGGATCAAGAGTCAAAGCGACAGATGAAGTGTCTTTTTTAGTCTTTTTTCGAGCAATTGGATTAACCGGTAAACTGGTAATGCCTAGTTCTTGAGATAATGCTTGCAGTTCACAGTTTCCATTACGAATACATTGCGGGCAATTATTTGGATGATTAGTTAAAATAATTTGTAAAGCATTTCGTCTTAAGTCCATGAGTTTTTTTGTATGAGTAATAATCTTCATTCCGTTTTCTGCATTAGTTGAACACGCCCTGACTAATCTTCCGTTCGCTTCTACCATACATACACCACAATTACCTGTAGCAGGTAAATCTTGTACATAGCATAAAACAGGAATCTTAAACCCTGCTTTTTTTGCAGCATGTACTATCTTGGTATCTTTTTGAACTTCGACATCGATACCATTTACATTTACTGTTATCATCATATTATACCTCGTTAATATTCTTTCTTTAAAAGATAGAAGATTAAGTATAATTAGTCAACATTTTTTTTATTTTTTTTACTAATAAGTCGTTATTGCAGTTTGCAAATTTATATATTGCAATGTTTTAATTCTTAAGACAGTTGTTAGACTTAATCTTATGTCTAGATATGAGTATCAATAATTAGTTAGTAACTTAACATTGAAATCAATTACATTATTGAGTAAGATTTATAAATCACTAAAATTGTATTGACAACTTCATTATTAATTACTAAATTGACATAGTTAAAAAAAGTGAATGTGCGAATTCACGGGGCGAAGCTGTGCAAAAATATAAAAAATCAGGGGTATATAATGGGAGAAGAAAAAAGATTTGAAGAATTTTATCAAAAAGGATTAAAAGAATTTCAGAACAATAATGTTCAAAAAGCTGTTTCATATTGGAAACAAGCTGCTGAAATACAACCTAACTCTGCTAAGATATTCTCCATTCTAGGAAATGCTTATAAGATATTAAATGACCTGGACTCTTCAACTGAGCTTATCGAAAAAGCTGCCCAACTTGAACCTGATAATTTTAAATATCTTTACAATTTAGGACTAGTTTTTTTTGAACAAGAGAAATTTGATGAAGCTAAAAAGATTCTACATCAAGCTCTTGAGATAAATAATGATAATTATGAATTGTACAATGATTTAGGCGTAGTTTATTTTAAGACTCATGATTATGCTAAAGCAGAAGAGTATATAAAAAAAGCAATTAATATTGAAAATAATTATTATGTAGGGCATATAAATTTAATTACTGTGCTAATCTCCGCTAAAAAAATTGATTTAGCTCAAGCACAGTTAGACAAAACAGAAACAAAGTTTGGAATAGATAAGAGCATTAAAGATTTAAAACAACAAATAAACTACCTCAAGCAGTATTCAGAAGTTCCTGACACTAAGATTAAAATAGAATTTTCTGATAAAATATATGAGATTGACCCTTTCTTTATGATACAAAATATTGAATCAGATACTAAAGAAAATATTGATTTATCTATAGTTGTTCCAATAATGAATGAAATAGGTAATCTGCCGATACTTTATGACAAAATTACAAAAGTTTTAAGCGAACTTAAACAAAGATATGAAATTATATTTATAGATGATGGCAGTAAAGACGGTAGCACAAAATACTTGATTGAGCTTGCAAATAAAGATTTCAATGTTTCTGTTATTCAATTCAGAAGGAATTATGGTCAAACTGCAGCACTAAGTGCTGGTTTTAAATATGCTAATGGGAATATAATCATCACTATGGATGGAGATTTACAAAACGACCCGGAAGATATACCGGTTTTGTTAGAAAAAATGGCAGAAGGTTACGACCTGGTAAATGGTTGGAGAAAAGATAGACAAGACAAAGCAATAACCCGTAAGCTTCCTTCAACAATTGCAAATAAAATCATAAATCATCTAATCAGTGGTACCGGAATTAAACTCAATGATTTTGGTTGTACCTTAAAGGCATATAAAAAAGAAATTATTAAAAACATACATTTATATGGTGAAATGCATAGATTTATTCCTGTTTTTGCAGCCTGGCTCGGAGTGAAAGTAGCTGAAATCCCTGTTAGACATCATCCTCGAATACATGGTACGGCTAAATATAATCTTTCTCGTGTTTCCAGAGTTTTGTTTGATTTTATTGTTGTCAGATTCTTTGCCGATTATATGACCAGACCTATTCAATTTTTTGGGAAAATAGTTAAAAAATTAATGTTCTGGGGTACGATCTCCTTTATTCTTTTAAGTATTTCGAGTTTTTTCTCACCTCTTAGTTTTAATACTTTAATTATCTTATATGGTATCTTGTTGATGCTTAGTACTCAAATTTTATTTATGGGTTTGCTTGGAGAGATACTTATGAGAGTGTATTTCGAAGGTCAAAATAAAGATTATTACATTGTAGAAAAAATACATACAAACAAATAGAGAGATTTATGTGTGGAATAACAGGTCTTGTAAAAAATAAAACAATTGATTTGGCAGAACTTAAGCTTATAACAGATTCTTTAGTTCACAGAGGTCCCGACGATGTAGGTTATGAAGTACTAAATTCCAAAACTCATTCTTATTTCTGTGGTTTAGGACAAAGACGATTGAGTATTGTTGACCTTTCACAAGCAGGTCATCAACCTATGTGTAACGAAGACAAAAGGTATTGGATTACTTTTAACGGTGAGATTTATAATCATCCGGAGCTTAAACAAGATTTGCTGGCAAAAAAGCATAATTTTAAATCCAATACTGATACAGAAGTAATTATACATGGAATAGAAGAGTATGGAGTTTCTTTTATTAATAAACTAAATGGGATGTTTGCTTTTGCTTTATGGGATAACTTACAAGGTGAGCTACTTATGGCAAGAGACAGGTTTGGACAAAAACCACTTTACTACTCTTATTTTAATAATACTTTTGTCTTTGCTTCAGAGGTAAAAGCTGTTGTCGTACATCCTGATTTTTCTAAAGAATTAGATTTAAACTCATTGTCTGACTACTTACAGTTTGAATACCTGCCTCAAAATAAAAGTATTTATCAAAATGTAAATAAACTTTTGCCGGGGCATTATCTGGTCTTTAATCAAAAAGGAATTTCTGTTAATAAATATTGGGATGTTAACTTTGACGAGAATTTTGCATATAAAAATCTACCTGAAAATGAGTTATGTGATATTTTATTAGAGAAGTTTAAAAAAGCCGTTAATTACAGGCTTATGAGTGATGTGCCTCTTGGTGTTTTTTTAAGCGGGGGTGTTGATTCTAGTGCTATAGTGGCTACTCTCTTTGAAATGATGCCTTCAAAAAATATTAAGACCTTTTCTATAGGCTTTGAGGAAGAATCTTTTGATGAAAGTTCTTATGCTCAAAAGGTTGCTAATATCTTTAATACAGATCATCATCATCAAAAACTGACCTCTAAGTCTATGCTTGATATACTGCCTGAAGTAATTGAAAAAATCGATGAACCATTTGCCGATGCCTCAATAATACCAACTTACTTACTCTCGAAATTCACTCGTAATTTCGTAACTGTCGCTCTTGGAGGAGATGGGGGAGATGAACTTTTTGCAGGATATGACCCTTTCTTGGCTAATTATTGGGCTGAAAAATTTAAACTTTTACCTAAATCAATAACTAATAAAATCGTAAATCCATTGATAAATCTATTGCCTGTTTCTGAAAAAAACATGAGTCTGGATTTTAAAGCTAAGAATTTCTTAAAATATGTTTATGAATCGCCTGTTTTTAGAAATCAACTCTGGTTAGGTTCTTTTTCTGCAAAAGAACAAAAGCAATTATTAAACATTTATTCAGGTTACAAGCCTTTAAGCTTGCTAAAAGTGCCTGATAATCTGAGTAAAAACAGTTCATTACTCTGGCATTATCAAAAATATTATCTGCCTGAAGATATCCTAACTAAAGTTGACAGGGCTTCGATGATGGTTTCTCTTGAAGCGAGAACTCCTTTTCTTGATGTTGAATTTGCCGAGTTTGCTAATAGTTTATCGTTTGATTTAAAATTTAAAAATCTCACCAGAAAATATATATTTAAAAAAGCCTTTGAAAATAAATTACCTAACACAATCCTTTATCGAAATAAAAAAGGATTTGGCATCCCATTAACTAAATGGATAAAAAATGACTTAAAAAAAGAGATTGAGCATTATTTCAGCTATGATTTTATCAAAAAACAAGATCTTTTCTCTTATGATTTTGTTTATAAGATTTTTAATGAACACCTTGCAGGACAAAAAGATAATAGAAAACAAATCTGGACTCTGTATATGTTTCAGAAATGGTATGAAAAGGAATTTTAGAGTTATGATTAAAACCGGAAATCGGATGGCTTGTCCGGTATGATATTTTAAACGAATTTTTACTTTGTTAGGATTGAGCGTTAATAATGGAGGGATTTTATGTGTATAAGTTTTTCAGAAATCGATGAAAGGTCAATAGTAACAGTATTAAAAGATGCTTATATATATTGTTGGGACGCAACTCATTATGACTCTTTTTATACTATAGAAATCCAAGAATATGATGAAGATAAAAATTTATTTAAGCAGATTATTCTTGATAAAATGCGTTGGGAAGA
>CAZJNG010000155.1:0-6194 GCA_964547265.1 uncultured Candidatus Cloacimonadota bacterium
TTCATGCCTCTTAAGTCTTCCGGAGATGTTTCAACTCTGACTAAAATAACCTTACTGCCTTTATTTGCCCATTCTTCAGCTTCATCAGCAAAGAAAACTATTTGTCCTGCAGCAGCACCCGGAGAAGCAGGTAATCCTTTAGCGATTGTTTTAGCAGAATCAAGAGCTTCGGCACTAAATACAGGATGTAATAATTCGTCCAATTTATGAGGTTCGACTCTTTTTAGAGCAGTTTTTTCATCAATTAGTCCTTGTTCAAGCATTTCAACAGCGATTCTAACCTGAGAAGCACCGGTTCTTTTTCCGTTACGGGTTTGCAGTAACCATAATTTTCCGTCTTCGATTGTGAATTCTAAATCTTGCATATCTTTATAATGGTTTTCGAGTTTCTTTTGAGTATCAAAAAGTTCTTTATAGACTGTTGGCATAATTTCTTCTAATGAAGGGAAGTTATTTTTTCTGTTATTTTCATCAATATTTTGTAATTTAGCCCATCTGTGAGAACCTTCAAGTGTAATTTCTTGAGGTGTTCTAATACCTGCAACAACATCTTCGCCTTGTGCATTAACAAGGAATTCACCGTTGAAAATATTTTCACCTGTGGCAGCATCGCGGGTAAAAGCTACACCTGTAGCACTATTATCGCCCATATTACCAAAGACCATAGCCTGTACATTTACAGCGGTACCCCATTCTTCAGGATAGCCGTGCATTTTTCTATAATAAATAGCTCTGTCATTCATCCAGCTTTCAAAAACTGCATATACTGCACCGTAGAGTTGTTCCCATGGATCTGCAGGAAATTCTTTATTTAAGGTTTCTTTAACTTTTAATTTAAATCTTTTGACCATTTCTTTAAGGTCATCAGCTGATAATTGAGTGTCTAATTCAACACCTTTTTCTTCTTTCATCTTATCGATAATTTCTTCAAACGGGTCATGATCTTCTTTTGATGTAGGTTTCATACCAAGTACAACATCACCATACATCTGCACAAAGCGTCTGTAACTATCCCAAGCAAAACGCTCATTACCTGATTTTTTTGCTAAAGCTGTCACGGTATCATCATTTAAACCGAGATTTAAGACAGTATCCATCATGCCGGGCATTGAAACTCTTGATCCTGATCTAACGGAGACTAGAAGAGGATTTTCTAAATCGCCAAATTTTTTATTCATTATTGTTTCAATATGAGCTATTGCTCCTTCAACTTCATCTTTTAATAATTCGCGAACTTTATCCTTGCCCAAAGAATTAAACTCAGTACAAACTTCAGTAGTTATGACGAATCCTGCCGGTACAGGCACGCCAATTTTATTCATTTCACAAAGATTAGCACCTTTTCCGCCAAGCAGGTTTTTCATACTTGCATCACCTTCAGCCTGACCATTTCCAAACAAATATACTCTTTTTTTGTTATCCATAAAATTCTCCTTTACTTTTAGAGCTTAATGTACTTAAAAATTATATTACAAACAAACTTTTTGCTATAGATTTGTCAATATCTTTTTGCAAAAAAACAGGCAATAATCTACATTGCCTGTTTAATTATGTTTGTATTTATTACTACCCAAAAATTGATTAATATTCCTTAAGCAGGTGAGAAGCTACAATTGAGCGTTGAATCTGATTAGTTCCTTCATATATTTGCATAATTTTTGCATCTCTCATCATTTTTTCGACAGGATATTCTTTCATATAGCCATATCCGCCAAGTAATTGAACCGCATCGGTTGTAACTTTCATTGCTACATCAGAAGCAAAATATTTACACATTGCTGATTCTTTTGAGAAGTTTTTGCAACCGGAATCAATCATCTTTGCAGTTTGATAAATCATTGCACGAGCGGCTTCAATTTGTGTTGCCATATCAGCAAGCATAAATTGTACCCCTTGGAAAGAGGAAACAGGTTTACCGAATTGTTGTCTTTCTTTGACATATTTAGCGGCAACATCTAAAGCACCTTGAGCAATCCCGATAGCTTGAGCAGCAACCATAGGTCTTGATTTGTCGAATGTTTTCATGGCAATCATAAATCCCATACCTTCACGACTAATCAAGTTTTCTTTAGGAATACGGCAATCTTCAAAGATTAATTCTCTTGTTGCAGATGCTCTGATACCCATTTTGTTCTCTTTTTTACCGAAAGAAAAACCCGGAGTTCCTTTTTCAACGATAAAACATGAACAACCTCTGGCTCCTTTTGATTTATCTGTCATTGCAAATACAGTATAAACTTCAGCTTCTCCACCGTTAGTTATCCATTGCTTAGTTCCGTTTAAAACATAAAAATCACCATCTTTTGTCGCGGTAGTCTGGATATTACCGGCATCAGAACCTGCATTAGCTTCTGTCAAAGCAAAAGCTGCCAGTCTTTTTCCTTCTGCAATTGCAGGAAGGTATTTTTGTTTTTGTTCTTCTGAAGCGCTTAATAAAATAGGATAAAGACCTAATCCTGTTGCACCGAAAGCTAAACTTGTACCGGCATCTATCTTGCAAAGTTCTTCTGTAACTACAATTAAATCTGTTACTTTACCACTTAAACCGCCATAGTTTTCAGGGATCATAACTCCAAATAAATCAGATTTAGCCATTACTTCAACTATATCCCATGGGAATATTCCTTCTTCGTCATATTTTTCACGAACGGGCTCCATTTTTTCTATTGCTATTCTACGAGCGAGTTCTTTTAGTTCTAATTGATCTTCATTTAAAAAATAATCCATTCATTCCTCCGTTAATATCTTCTGGTTTCAATAAATATTGTATATAACTTTCGTCAAGTATAAAATGAATAATATGCATTTTTAATACAATGACATCTATTTTAATTAATTGAAATTGTAATTTTATAAATGTTTAAATTGCCTTGTTTTATAGAACTTATCGAAAAATCCATAATGTCTCCCAAACTACAAATGACATCGCCGGGTAAAATAAAATCGTGAATCCAAACTTCTATGATCAGTTGATCTTTAGTGACTTTTATAGAGATTAAAATATAGTCAGGATTCTTTTCTTTCATTTTAATTTTATTTACATATTCAAGTAACCCTCTAATAATCTCTATAACTGATTTTTTTAAATCAATTTTCAGAACTTCATCGGTAAGTTGTTCGTCAATAAAGCTCAATTGTTTATTAAATTCATATTCATTATTAGTCTCGTAGGTATAAAAAACCCTATCTTTATGGTCTTTGTATTTATCTAGAAAACTTACATTTACAACTGCAACATCATCTTTACTTAAATCATAGTTGTCGTTTTGAATACATTCCTTGATTTGTTCGGGTGTTGATACTGAATCTAAAAGGGGAAAGAGACTTTTAATTTTTTCGTTAAAAGAATTTATACCTAAAAAATCTATATTCTTATCTAAGCACTCATAAATCCCATCTGTATAAAATAAGAAGGATTCATGGTTTTTGTACGAAATTAACTGATTTTGATTTTGTAGGTTTGAATCAATTTCATTAAGCCATCCTAAAGGCAATATCCCTTTACTATCAAGTATTTCAGAATCATTTTTATTATAATCAATTTTTATCTGAGGAGGGTGACCGGCAGAAAAACTATTAATTGTATTCTCTTTAGTATCGATAACTGCGATTAATAATGTTAAAAATCTTTCATGAAACATCTGTTGAACCAATATGTCATTTATGCGTTTTATAAAATAACTCAAATCATTATAATCATTTATCTCTTCTGTTATCAGTCTGATGATTGATTTAACCGCAGTCATTAACAGAGCTGCCTGAATGCCGTGTCCTGATATATCGCCAATATATATAAGATATTTATTGTTTTTTAAAGATATTATGTCAAAGATATCTCCGCCTAGCATTTCAGAGGGATTATAAACAGAAGTGATTAATAGGTCGCTTTTTAGATATACCCATTTAGGTAATAAGTATTTTTGTACTTTACCGGCTAGTTTAAGCTCTATATTTTGTTTTGAAAACTCAGCTTGCAGGGTCTTCAATAAAGATAAATTCTGCTTTTCTGTTAATGAAATTTTTAATGCTTTTTTTATTCTGCTGATTAGTTGTATTTCAGTCCATGGTTTATTTATATAATCCCAAGCTCCGGAATCAAATCCTTTTTTTAAATGTAAATCATCGGAAAGAGCAGTTATTAATATCACAGGAATATTTGGATTTATCTCCTGCATTTTATCGCAAACCTGAAAGCCATCCAACTGAGGCATCATTACATCCAATAAAATTAATGAATACTCATTAGATTTAAACTTTTCTAAGGCTATAATACCGTTAGTTGCTGTATCAACTAAATAATTGTTCTTTTTTAATTGATATTCAATAGCCATTAGGTTTGCAGGTTCATCATCTACAACTAAAATCGGCAATATCTCATTCATATATAACTCCCAAAATGATGTTCACAATACTATAATGCGTTAATATACTAAATAAATCTTTTCTTGTCAATGTTTTTTTGAAATTATTTTTTTATTCCTTTTACAACTTAATTTTGATCTCTAAAGTTATTTAAAAAATGTAAAACTTCTCTCAATAAAACCATAGAATTATCTGTCCCGATTCTAAAATATCTGCCGTTCTTATAATTGAACTGAATCATTTTGTTCCCTGAAACACTATAAGCTTTTCCTTGTAAAAGCAAACATATCCCCCACTTGTTGTAAATTGGTGTTTTGATAATTTCAACACTATCAACTAATTCATAGAATATTGACTTTTTAAATAACTTAAAATTAAAATAAGTTACTACTTTATTTTCTGTGATTATTATATGAAGTTTACCAAAGATCAATAATAAAGTAAATAACACTCCAAGTATTATTGCCTTTATGATTGTCATACCGTAAAGATAGCCAGTTATAAACACAAACAGTATTCCTATAAACAATAAAACATCAGCAACATAACCTGTTTGTGTGTGCTTATAAGCTTTCATTTTTTACCTCTTTTTGTTGTAAACTCCTTCATTTGAAATTGTCATTAATCATACCTTATCGATTTCATAAAATGACAGTAATTTCAACTTTCCTGAATTTTGTAAATCTGTAATAAAATCATTAAAGTCATTGTTAATATATTCTGAAACCATAATCTTTATTATTACATATTCAGTAAAAATTGTATCTAAAATTTCTAATTCAAAAGCTTGAGTTTTATGTAAAAAAATATTATAATAATCATACGACATTTGACATTCATAGTAAAAGTAATCAATAATTGGGGTTTTGTGACCTAATTCGATAGTTTTATCTGCTATATAGCTATACGCATCAATAAGTCCTCTGACTCCTAGTTTAATGCCTCCGAAATATCTTGTTACTACCAGACAAACATTTGATAATTCATGTTTTTGTAAGACATTTAAGATTGGTTTCCCGGCTGTTCCGGATGGTTCTCCGGCATCAGAACTAAATGGAATGTCTCCGTTTTTGCCAAGTATATAAGCCGGGCAATTGTGATTAGCTTGAGGATGTAGCTTGTTAATCTCGTGAATGAAATCTCTAGCCTGTTGCAGAGATTCAATGTGAATTAAATTGCCAATAAATGTTGATTTTTTAATCTTTTCTTCAAAGCAATATTTATCTTTAACTGTATATTTCATAGCAATAAAAAGGCTACAAGATGAACTTGTAGCCAATAGTTATACTATTTTTTTATTTTTTTATATTCGGCTAGACCGGAGATGAATATATTCATTGCTTTTTTTAAATCGTCTTCATTTAACACATAAGCGAGGCGAAGTTCATTTCCACCTAAACCCGGGGTAGCGTAAAAGCCTTCAGCCGGAGCTGCCATAACTGTTTCATTATTTATTTGATAATTTTCAAGAAGCCAAATGATGAAGTCTTCAGCATTTTCGATAGGTAATTTTGCTATTATATAGAAAGCACCTCTGGGTTTAACGCAAACAATCCCTTCAATTTTTTGAAGCTCGTTAAATACAAGATTTCTTCTTTTATTATATTCTTCAAGGATGTGTTCAGTGTATGAGTGTGGTAAATCAACACAAGCGGAGGCTGCCATTTGATCTATAGTCGGAGGACAAAGTCTTGCTTGAGCGAATTTTAAAACTGCATCCATAAGCTCTTTGTTTCGAGAAACTATACAGCCGATTCTTGCACCACAAGCACTGTATCTTTTAGAAACACTATCACATACAATAGCATATTCTTCGCAACCTTTAAGTTCTA
>CAZJNG010000156.1:0-6175 GCA_964547265.1 uncultured Candidatus Cloacimonadota bacterium
AAAAAGAGATACGACAATCCCCTGTTCAAACACCAAAAACAGATAATGCAGAGCCAGGTCTAAAGCAAGAAATTGTAAAACCGGTTAATCCTGAAGTAAAACCTCTAACTAGTCCAAAAGCTGAAATAGTAAAAACATCAAACGAGACTAAAAGCACAACAGAATCAAAGCCTCAAATATTTAAACCTATTTCATATAAAAATAGCAATAACCCGGTATCTGCTTTAAAACAAAAAGAGATACGACAATCTGTTAATCAAGACAATGAAGATGTAAAGTCGCTTAATCCTGAAGTAAAAACTGTAACTAATATTAATACAGAAGAAAGAAAATCCACCCAAAAGGATATTAATTCTAGCAAGTTAAGTAAGCAAAAGGTAATGTTATTAAGAAACATTAACCAAAGAAAACTTAATATATATCAAGATAAAATCCAGAATGAAGACAAATCTAATAATTTATTATCATCTAGCAGGTCAGATAAAATTGAAAGCCTATTATCAAGAAAAGAAATGTTTTTTGATCAAAAGCCATTTTCTGAAATAGAATTACAAACTAAAAATAATACTCCTACTATAAAAGCCAAGAATGATTTTGTTAATATCAATGAATCACAGAAAGAAAATATTGTTTTAGCTGACGATGAACCAATGCCAAGATTATTTAGTAAGTTTTCATTTGCAAATCGTAAGCAAGGTGTTCAGGAGTTCGTAAAAGATTTAAAACTAAATGATCAAGATGATATTAGCAATGAAATAAGCAAATCAAAAAAAGGACAAGAGAAACAAGAAACAGTTGTAAGCATGAAACAAGATTATCTAGTTCAAAACAATGCTAAAAGCGAAGATCACACAATTTCTAAAAATAAAAATATTTTTAGTCAAGAAGCA
Source organism: uncultured Candidatus Cloacimonadota bacterium (assembly GCA_964547265.1). Lineage (GTDB taxonomy): Bacteria > Cloacimonadota > Cloacimonadia > Cloacimonadales > WRIO01 > JALNXV01. The sequence goes on from CAZJNG010000156.1 coordinate 891, forward strand.
AAAGATAGTAAAAATAACTTTGAGCCACAAGCATTAGCTAATATTCAAAAACATGTAAAAGAAAACATTAATAAAGTCAATATGTTGAATGAGGTTGATAGCTCAATAAATGATCCTGAATCTAAGATTCTAAATAATTCAAATGATAATAATTTTTATAGCAATAAAACAGAATTTACTAAGGAGACAGCTTTAAACCTAAAAGAGAAAGAGTCAGATGAAAAAATATCTTCTAATGAAAGGGAAAAAAAAATAAGTTCGGAAAAAAATACCGAAAATCCTAATCCAAAAAATAATTTAACTACTAGAAATCAAATCTTTAACAGTTCCTATCTAGTTGACAAACAATCAAATAGCCGAGAATTATCAGACAGAAACAATTTGGCACACAGAATGCAAATTAATAATCTAGAAAGTAAAAAAAATAAAGAGGGTGAACAAATGTCAAAGAATGAAAGAAAGCAAAAGTCAACTTTTGATTTAGATAAGGGCAAAAGCTCTATTTCTAAATCTGAAAACTTAATTAAAGAACATTTCTTTCAGGAAAAACCCTTTACCGTTAAAGTTAAAGATGAAGCAGGTCATTATAGTTTCAAAGAGATTATCATTGATAAAGAAGATGATGCCGTGAAAGAAGTTATAAAAGAAAAAACACCAAATACCGAGTTTAAAAATTCAAACAACTCTGAAATTAAATCTGATACTGTTCAGGCTACAGAACAAAAACAGAATTCAAATCAACAAAACGACTCTTTTAATAATTTTAATCAATCATTAAACAGCAGGGCTCAAGAAGTTCAGCATGGATTGTCGAACAGAAGTGCATCTCAGAGTTTTGACTTGTTAAATCAACAAATAATGAATAAAGCACTCGAAATGAGTAAAACCCCCAAGTTTGAAATAAGAACATCGTTTGAAGTTATAACTGAAAGTCTTGGTAAATTAAACACTAATATCGAAAAATTAGGAGATTCTTTAACTATTAGATTTAAAGTAGAATCTAAAGAAAAAGAATCAGTTTTAAGAGAAAACATTCAAAGTTTAAATTCAAGTTTAAGACAGTTTGGTTTTGACAAGATCGAGATTGATATTGATTTAGAAGGACACAGCAATGATAAGTCAAGGCATTCTAATTCAGAGTCATCCAAAGAATCAAAACATAAACAAGAAGAAAAAACATCGAAACAAGATGAAACCGATTTCTCTCTGAAGAGACAATTTGGTTATAATACATTTGAATATACAGCGTAAAAGGAGAGCAAGATGGATTTAGTAGGTATATCTTCAGGAGCGGCAAAACAAGCTACAGAAACTCTAACTAAAGACAGTGTAATGGCTAAGGATGATTTCTTGAAAATGTTAACAATGCAAATGAGATACCAGGATCCTTTAAATCCAATGTCTAATGACCAATTTGCCGCCCAACTGGCACAATTCTCTTCATTGGAGACTTTAAACAACATTAACGAAAACATTCAAACCGAAATCTTAATGCTTCAATCTATGAATAATTCATATATGATGAATATGATTGGGAAAGATGTAACAGCCTATGGAGATACTGTCAATCTTACTGAGAATGGTGCTAATATGAAGTTTGAACTATATGGCAATGCAGCACAAGTTATTGTTAAGGTTTTTGATGAAGCAGGCAAAGAAATAGCAAGTATTAATGCAAACTCAATGAGAGCAGGTGAGAGATCTGTTAATTGGGATGGCATGACTAAGAACGGAACAAAAGCAGATGAAGGCATTTATAGGTATCAGGTCTTAGCAACTACAGCAAATGGTACTCAAGTACCAACTGAATCTCTGAACAGTGGTTTAGTTACAGGAATCTCTTATGATGGAGGTATCCCATACTTAATAGTTAACAATAATTATGTTAGTCTAGGTGATGTAGTTTCAGTAAATATTCCAAATTCAGATGATAACGGGTCAACCGGTGGTTGATTGGAGGAAACATGATTCAAAGAGTTAATCCCTTACCGAGTGTTCCTGTCAATAGTTTAGACCAAACTCAAAGAATCAATCAAAATCTAAATGATTTAAGGCATAACAGCTTTAGGCAAATTCTAGATGAAAGACTTAATCCTGAAGAAGTTACATTTTCAGCACATGCCTTAAACAGACTGGAACAAAGGAACATAGTAGTGGATGAGCAAATCTGTTCAAAGCTTGGAAATGCCATAGAACAAATTGCTCAAAAAGGCGGCAGAGAATCACTCATCATGATGGATGATGTTGCGTATGTTGTAAGCATACCTAATAAAAAAGTGATTACTGCTTTAGACAATTCAAACCAAAGCATTTTTACAAACATTGACAGTGCAATGATTGTAGATAAAGGAAAATATTAGAGGCCGGACCCTGTCGGGGGAGCCTCCTCAGTACGGATTGACTGAAGTACTGAATTAATAAAAAAGAAAATACGGAGGATAAAATGTTACGTTCATTATACTCAGGAATCTCAGGAGTGAAAAATCAACAGGCACAATTAGATGTTATTTCAAATAACATAGCAAATGTAAATACTACAGGCTATAAATCAAATCGTATAACTTTCGCTGATGCTCTTTCAGAAACAATCAGTGGAGCAAGAGGCACAGCCGGTAATTTTGGTGGTGCAAATCCGGTGCAGATAGGTAGAGGTGCTGCAATTTCCAGCATTGATACCATGTTTAAACAAGGTTCTTTAGATTCTACCGGAATTATTTCAGACCTTGCAGTAAATGGTAAAGGATTCTTTGTAGTCACTGACGGTGCAAGACAATATTATACCAGAGCAGGAGCATTTCAAATTCAAGATGATGGGTCATTGATGTCTCAGGGTGGTTCATTTTATGTTATGGGTAGGACAGCTGATGAAAACGGTAAACTTCGCTCTACCACTGCCTTAGAAAGAATTGTGATGCCTTTCGGAAGAAAAGAACCTGCTAAAGCAACGACTGATGTAGATGTCTATTGTAACTTAAACAAAAATGCTTCTAAGGTAGAAGAGTGGCTTGGTAAAGATCAACTCTTAACAAACGGTAAACCTGCAAAACTTACAACTGATCTAGCAGTTATTGATGGCAATAATCTAATGCTTGGGGATGTTATTGAAATAACTGGTACAGATAGAGACGGAAATAAGATACTTGACCCAAACAATAAAGTTTGGACATTTACTTACGGAGAAGATGGAACTTCAATGCAGGACTTAATTGATAAAATTAATGTAGTATTTAATAGTACTGATTCTGTTAATGGGGCAACAGTAAGCCTTGATCAAAGTGGAAGACTCAGATTAGTTGCAAATACTGCAGGAGAAAATGATTTCAGTATTTTCCTTACTCCTAAAGCTGAGGCTAATCATGTCGCTACAACAGAACAGAGATCAGCATTAAGTTCTTTCAGCTCATTTGTGAACAATAAAGTGTCTGAGTTAGATGGTGGTGGAGCTGCAATGAATTATCAAGCAGGAGATACTGTTGATATAACATATGACGGAAATACAGAAACATATACCTTTGCTACAGGTAATGAAACCTTACAAGACATAGTTGATTTTATCAATAACAACTTTGAAGGTGCCAATGTTGGTTTAGTTCCGGGAACCGGCTCTAATGAAGTTCAAATCCAAGATATTAATGATTCTAATATTACAATAGCTTTTGCAGGTTCATCAGGTGCTGCTACCGGTCTTGATGGAATCACTGAAGCTACTGATATTCAATTAACTTCAAACATAAGACCTGCTTCAACAGCCACAGATTTAAAACACTTAACCAACTCATCTATTTTAAATGGCAGAACCGTAATTATCGAGGGAACCAATCCGGACGGCACTCATGTTTCCGGAAGTTTCACTTATGGTTCAACAAATGATGGAACAACAATCCAAGATCTATTGAATAAAATTAATGATACCTTCTATGGTGTAACCGCAACTATGGATGAAACAGGCACTATAAGTTTGACTGATAATTCTTCAGGAGAAAGTTTGAGCTCAATCACTCTTAAAAGTGGTACTTCTGCAGGCTTTGATATAAATTTTGAAACAGAAAGTTTTACTGCAAGTAATATTTATACTGATTCTAGTATACCGGGTACTGCAATAGCTACTTCATTAATCAGCGATATTACTTCAATTCCTTATTCACCTGGCGAAATCATTACTATTAATGCTTTACAGATGAATGGTGTAACTAAGTCTCATAACTATACATTTAATGCAGGAGATACTTTGCAAGACTTTATTGATGATATTAACGATAGTAATATTTTCACAGGATTGACAGCAAAATTAGAAAATGGACAAATAGTTTTTACTGATGATTCATTGGCTGATTCTCATAATTATACTTCAGTACAAATAGTTAATGGTCCTGATACAGTTGGTAGAGGCCTGGAAACATCATTTGTTTCAAATGCCGGCACAAATAACTCTTCTATCAAAGTACCTTCATTTTCATCTGTTCAAGAAGGTGAAACAGGAAAGCATCATAGTGCAATAACTGTATTCGATAGTGCAGGTCAAGCTCATACAATAGAAATTGCTTATACTCAAGATACTACTCCTGGTTCAAATAAATGGTTCTGGGAAGTAATTGTTGATGAAGGCAAGATAAAACCTCATGCCGGTGGAAGTGGTACAGTGCTGTTTAATGATAATGGTTCTTTAAAATCTTTCCATTATGACAATGGAAATCAATTAAGATTTAATGTACTTGGAGCTGATGAATTAAAAATAAGTTTAAATGGTGGCACTCCGGGAGCGTTTGATGGTATGACTCAAATGGATTCTGCTTCAACAAATGTATTGATAGAACAAAATGGTCACACTCTTGGAGTATTAAATAATATAAGTGTTGATGATCAGGGAATTATTGCCGGTGTTTATTCAAATGGAGTAACAAGAACATTGGCTCAAGTTGCTTTAGCCAGCTTCACAAACGAAGGTGGGTTACAAAAAGAAGGCAATAGTCTTTTCTCAGCAAATAATTCCTCAGGTAATGCGATTACCGGTTGGGCCGGTCAAAATAACAGTACGGTTATTAAATCAGGATATCTGGAAAGTTCAAATGTTGATTTGACAGATGAGTTTGCTAAATTAATTATTTCACAAAGAGCCTTAGATGCTAACGCTAAAGTAATCAGTACTGCTGATATGATACTATCTACAATCATTGATAGAATGAAACGATAATAATTGATAGATTGTTAGAGCAGGGTTTTAATACTCTGCTCTTTTTTTTATCTGTATTTAAGGTCTCATAACCCTATACTTTAGTATAGGGCAA
>CAZJNG010000157.1:0-6166 GCA_964547265.1 uncultured Candidatus Cloacimonadota bacterium
GATCGAATCAATCTCTTAAATAATTCTGCAGTGCAATTGGTATTTTGTTCTTATTCTTTGATTCAAAATGATTTAACGGAGTTTAAAAAGATTAATTTTGAATATATCATACTTGACGAGGCTCAACATATAAAAAATCATAATACTCTTAGAGCTAAGGCAGTAAAAAAACTTAAATCAAGATTTAAACTTGCCATGACAGGAACTCCTTTAGAAAATAGTATCTTAGAATTATGGTCTGTTTTTGATTTTTTGATGCCGGGATATCTGCCTGCTATGTCGAAATTCAAAGAACTTTTTTCCTCAGAACAAGATAGCATTAAACAATCCTTGAGAGTTAAGCAATATATTTCACCTTTTATACTCAGAAGAAAAAAACAAGATGTTTTAGTTGAATTGCCTGACAAACAAGAGCAATATGTTTATTGTCCAATGGCTGAAAATCAGGAAAAAAAATATATTCAAATCTTAAAAGCTGTCAAAAAAGATGTTTTCAAAGACGGTGAAAATGAAGCAAATTACATCACAATGTTGGCTGCTTTAACCAGATTAAGGCAAGTTTGTGACCATCCCGGCATGATTAACGAAGAATGGCTGAACGAAAAAGAAATCTCAGGAAAAATGGATACATTAAAAGAACTCATCGAAGATGCTATAGAAAATAACAGAAAATTACTTGTTTTTAGTCAATATGTAAAAATGTTAAAACTAATCGAGAAAATGATTAATAAACTTAATATCAAATATGAATACATGGATGGCAGTACTAAAGACCGAGAAACTGTTATTAATCATTTTAATGATAATGAAAAAGTCAGACTATTTCTTATCAGCTTAAAAACAGGTGGTTTTGGAATAAATCTTACTTCAGCAGATACTGTAATTCTGGTTGATCCCTGGTGGAACCCAATGGTTGAAAGCCAAGCAATTGACAGAGTTCATAGAATGGGTCAAACAAAAAAAGTACTTGTTTATAAAATGATAACCGTTGGTTCTGTTGAAGAAAAGATAATGATTTTGCAAAAAAGAAAAAGAGATTTATTTGAAAATGTTATAGATCAGGGTGATTCAGTATTAAAGAACCTTGAATATGAGGAAATTAAATCATTGTTTGAGTATAAGGAATAACAAGATGAATTGGTTCTTTTGTGTCATAAGCCAAAAACCTTTTTTGGAATGGGAAATTGAAAGATTTATTAAAACTCACCCTCAAAGTAAAGATACACTCATAAAACCTTCTTTTTACTTTGCTTATAATGCCTTAGAAGAACAGACATTAGCAGAAAAACCAACAGAAGACAGCCTTTATCATAAGATTATTATAGGTAAAGGATTTGTTTCAAAAAGTACCGGCTATTCTCAAGCTGATATAACGGATTGGAAGCGACTGTTTAATTACGAAATATTACCTTATGAAATAGATGGTCATTACATGGCAATCAAGATAAAAGAAGATTATTTTGAGGTTAGTAATGATGCCTTAGGTCATTATCCTATTTATTATGCTCAATCAGAGGGCTATTGCATAGCCTCAAACAGACAAGAATTTATTGCAAGCGTTATCAGTAAAAAACAATGGAATTATTCATCTGTTTCAGCCTTAGCTTTACTTTCCTTACCTTTACAAAAAGAACCTTATCTAAAACAGATACAACTCCTGAAAACTGCCTCAATTTTAAAAATGAAACCAAATAAAATGATTATTGGGAACAGAGAAATAAACTTCCTTAATGAGCAAAATATAGATAGCAAAAACTACTTTTTTACTCTTAAAAAATCTTTTGAATTACAACTTAATGAGAATGATTTTGTTAGCCTGCCTTTTGAAAATACACATAGTTCAAGACTTGCTTTTTCAATTTATTGCAATAAAGCAAAGAAAACTTGGGGTCTTTATACCCAAAAGGACTATGCAAAATATATTTCAGAACATCCCGAAAAATATATTGATTCTTTAATCTTGAGTAATTTAAAGATTCAAGCTGTTCCTGAATTTAATAATCAGGATGAATTGATGTCTTTATATAAAGATTACATCATGAGTACCGGATTATCTGATTTACCTTTGTTTTTTAATTTAGCAGGTAACTTTCAAAAGGATAATGATGTAGCTCAGTTGAATTTATTATCAGCACCTACAGAGTTACTTTTTGACAAGAATCCGGAACTTATATCTCTTAAGCTCTATAATTTTTTAAAAAATAAAGATTTTAATCAATTTGTTAAAAACTTTTTGCCTGACAGTATCTTTTTCAGAAAAGAATTTTACTCATTTCTCTTAAAAGGACTAAAACAGCATTTTGAGCAAACAGCAAACACTATGGTTTATACAAATTCAATTTATGATCAATATCATTTTTATCTGACAAGATATCATATTAACTTATTCGTTACTGGAAATTCATGGCTTAATAATTATCGGACATTTTACACTCCGGGCTTATTTTATACTCTGCTCTGTGATCATTTCTATCAAAGAATGTACAACGATAAACTTATTGAATTAAGCCAAAATCTTTATCATAATCTCGCTCCTGAATGTATAAAATTTCCAAAGATAAAAAGCAATAAATATGAAATCAATAGCTACCCTAATAAAAATCTACTTTATTTTCCGTTAATCTGTAATACTATTGGAGAAGCTTTAGAAAAAGCAGAAAAAATCCCTTATTATGATTTTGATAAACTCTTAAAAATCTTTAAAAAGGCTAAGAAAAATAAAGAAAAAGCTATAAATATAATTTTAAAATGGTACTGTTTTGAAACCTGGCGTAATTACTTAGAATAAGCAGAAGAAGATTTGCGAAACAGAGACCTCAAAAGACTGTTTAACTGACTTTCCGCAGTTAAATTTCTAATTTTTTTTTGTTATTTATAGTGATAATTATCGTCAATAAGCATCGTAGATGCGTACCTTTTATAGCCCAGTGCATGAGTACTGGGCTATTGAAGGTTGACACCTACGGTATAAACAAATGATTAATCTATGTAAAATAATATTTAAAAATTATTAGATTTGATTGTCTAACAACAGCTTAATATTGATTACAGTTTTATGACATAATTATTATAAATATTTAAAAAAAGCATTTTTTTACTGCGGAAAGTCAGGTTTAATAATGCAGAAGAAGTCTTACAAGCTTCCAGCATATAAGCTACTAAACTATTAATATACATTAATTTAATAAAATAGAGTGCAAGCAGGGATGCTCGCACAACTATATTATTCAACAGTCTTTACTAATAAAACAAAATAAAAAATTTAAATCTATTCCCATTCAATCGTTGCAGGTGGTTTTGAGCTGATGTCGTAAACTACTCTGTTTACTCCACGAACTTCATTTATAATACGATTAGAAACCCTTTTCAAAAAATCATAAGGTAGTTCTGCCCAGTCGGCTGTCATTCCATCAACGCTGGTTACAGCTCTTAATCCGCATAACTGTTCATAGGTTCTTTCATCTCCCATAACACCAACCGAATAAACAGGTAAAAGCACAGCAAATGCCTGCCATACCTGATGATAAAGATTATTTTTACGAAGTTCTTCAATATATATTGCGTCAATTTCCTGTAATAACTTAACTTTTTCTTTGGTAATATTACTCAAAATCCTGATTGCTAATCCCGGACCGGGAAATGGATGTCTGTCTACCATATGTTCAGGTAAACCTAATTCTCTTCCGGCAGCTCTGACCTCGTCTTTAAAAAGCTCTCTTAAAGGCTCTACCAGTTTAAGGTTCATTTTCTCAGGTAATCCGCCCACATTATGATGTGATTTGATAGTTGCTGAAGGACCTTTAAAGGAAACACTCTCAATTACATCAGGATATAAGGTTCCCTGAGCAAGCCATTTAGCATTTGGGTGTTTTTTTGCTTCTGCATCAAATACATCAATAAAGGTAGTGCCAATGATTTTTCTCTTTTGTTCAGGGTCAGTAATGTTTTCAAGTTTTGATAAGAACAGTTCTTCTGCATCAACAGTAATTAGTTTTAATCCAAACTCATTTTCAAAAAAGTTTTGAACTTCTCCAACTTCGTCTTTTCTCAAGAGTCCGGTATTAACAAAGATAGGAATTAGCTTATCACCAATAGCTTTATAAAGCAAAGCAGCGACTACGGAAGAATCAACACCACCGCTTAATCCAAGTATCACCTGATCATCTCCAACTAATCTCTGAGCCTCTTCAATAGCTGATTCTATAAAAGACACCGATGTCCAGTCTCTGGAAAAGTCACAGATATGAGTCAAAAAGTTTTCAATAATTTTAGCTCCGTTTACTGTATGTACAACTTCAGGATGAAACTGCAAGGCAAATAAAGGCTTATCTTCATGGGCAATAGCAGCATAAGGTGAATTATCACTGTGAGCAATTCTGTGAAAGCCTTGAGGTAAAAGACTTACTGAGTCACCATGACTCATCCATACTATCTCCTGATTATCAAGACCTTTAAAAATAGTACTGTGATCATCAATGCTTATCTTAGCATAACCAAACTCTTTTTTATCAAAATTATCAACCTTACCGCCTAATGAACTCACCATAAGTTGCATACCATAACATATACTTAAAACCGGTATCTCTCCATTAAATACAGATGCGTCAATCTTTGGTGCATCAGGGTTAGTAGTGCTAAAGGGACTTCCTGATAAAATAATAGCTTTTGGATTTTTATTATATACTTCCTGAATATCTACTGTACAAGGTAATATTTCACAATAGATGTTGAGTTTTCTTACTTGTTTAGCTATCAACTGTGTATATTGTGAGCCAAAATCAAGTATGACTACTATTTGATGGGTCATTTATTCCTCCGTTTTATTTATATACTTCTTTAACAACATCTTCGACATCTTTACCACTGCCCATAGTAAAGTAGTGGATTCCTGCTGCCCCGGCATCTAATAATTTTTTACTTAGTTCGACTGAATGTTGTATGCCGATACTCCATTTTTCTTCTTTATTTTTAGCTGATTTAATTTTGTGTTCTATGTCTTTTGGAATGTTAACATGGAAAACCTCTTTAAGAGTATCTATTTGTTTTTCAGATGTTAGTGGCTTTATACCAGGGATTATTGGAACATGTATGCCTGAATGCCTGCAATGATTAATCCAGTCAGTGAATTTATTAATGTCATAACAAATCTGAGTTATAATATAGTCAGCTCCACAATCTATTTTCCTTTTAAGGTTAGTAATGTCATCATAAATTGTTTTTGCTTCATAATGTTTTTCAGGATAGCCAGCAGCACCCACACAAAAATCAAGAGGTTCGTTGTGATTATTATGACTGACAAACCTTGATTTCTTCATAGCTTTGATTTGAGAAATAAGTTCGTTTGCATAGCTATATCCACCATCGACAGGCTGAAAGGCTTCATTTGCAGATTTAGCGTCTCCTCTTAAGGCAAGTATATTTTCTATGCCAAGAAACATAAGATCAAAAAGTGCATCTTCTACTTGAATCTTATTGAAACCTGCACAAACAAAATGCGGCACTACCTCAACATCATATTTATACTTGATTGCAGCACATAAACCTATTTGGTTTGCATGTTTTTGGCTAATGATTTCAAAATCTGTATCATCTATTTTTGTTGTTGAAATTTTTTGAGGGTGATAAGTTACATTGATAAAGGCAGGATTATAAGGCAAAAGCTTTTCAATCGTTGCAAATATAGGCTTAATAGACTTAGTTTTAACCGGAGGTGTAATCTCTATCGAAAAGAAGGGTGTTTTCTGTTGTTTAATTAAGTCTGTTATTTTCATGATTTATCTCCATATTAGAAATTGACGGACTTGACTTGCAACGAAGCGAAGCAAGTGTGTGTTTTGTTGTACAAACATCCTTGTTTGCACCCAAACTACAAGCAGGGATGCTTGTAGAACGCTTCATTGTTGTACAAACATCCTTGTTTGCACCATAACTACAAGCAGGGATGCTTGTAGAACGCTTCATTGTTGTGCGAACATCCTTGTTTGCACCCAAACTACAAGCAGGGATGCTTGTAGAACGCTTCATTGTTGTGTGAACATCCTTGTTTGTACCCAAACTACAAGCAGGGATGCTTGTAGAACGTTTCATTGTTGTACAATCATCCTTGTTTGTACCCAAACTACAAGCAGGGATGCTTGTAGAACGCTTCATTGTTGTACAAACATCC
>CAZJNG010000158.1:0-6161 GCA_964547265.1 uncultured Candidatus Cloacimonadota bacterium
TAGTAAATTCACTCTTTGCCACATTATCAGTTCCTTCAGATAAATGTATAATAAAAGGATACATGCCTTTTGAGCGTTTCATTTCTTCTTCGGGAGTAGCTCCGCCCCACCAGTTGCCTAAAATTATTGAATGACATTGAGTAAAATCTTTAATTACATGTAAATCAAACATATTATAGTATTCAGGTTTTTGTAACTTAATATGGTCTTGAATAATATGAACACCGGAAAATATATTCTTATACATCCCCATCAACACAATCATCTTGGCATTACCAACAGTTAAATCAAATGACCCGTCATTTTTCCATACCTTATTTCTTTCAAGAAAAGAATCTGAATTTTTATTTTCTTCGACCCATATATGAGAATTTGTATAAGGCAAATGATTACCTGATCTTGGAAACCAATCACTAATTAGATGTTCATGAGAATTAATAAAAGGAACATAAGCAAATTTATTTTTTGAATCAAAGTTAAACTCTGTATTTTTACTTTTACATTTTATATCAATTGATACGAAATTTGAACTAGACTCAAAGGAATCATGAACAGAGTTATTAACTTTAATCTTAAACATTAGTTTTCTAACCTTTTAATCAATTTAGGTAAAACTTCAAATAAATCAGATACAATACCAACATCCGCAACGCTAAAAATTGGTGCATCCGAATCTTTATTAATTGCAATTATATAGTCAGAAGATTGCATACCTGCCATGTGTTGAATAGCTCCTGATATACCAAAAGCCAGATAAACTTTAGGTTTAATTGTCTTACCTGTTTGTCCAACCTGATGTGGATAGCTTATCCATTCAGAATCAACAGCAGCACGAGACGCACCAACAGCTCCACCTAAAAGATTTGCAAGTTTTTGTAACAACTCAAAGTTTTTTGCTTCTTTCATCCCTCTGCCGCCGGAAACAACAAAGTTGGCATCGGAAAGATTAATTTTGTTTGTTGTATCTTTTTTTGAAATTATGAAATTACAAGTATATTTTTTTTGAGAAAAATCAAAATTCTCTTTTATCAGTTTTCCTTTACGAGTATTATCTTTTGGGAAAGGTACCATTACTTTATGTCTGACCGTTGCCATTTGTGGTCTGTGGTTTGGTGTTAAGATGGTTGCCATTATATTTCCACCGAAAGCAGGACGGGTTTGCATGAGATTACCTGTATCAGGGTCAATATCCAAACCTGTACAATCAGCAGTTAAGCCTGTATGAACTTTTGTAGCAACACGAGGTATAAATGAACGACCAATATGAGTAGCTCCGGCTAAAATAATCTCCGGCTTATACTTTTCTATCATTGAAATCATTACATCAGCGTAAGGTATATCTGTAAAATCTTTTAAAATTTCATCTTCTACTAAAATAACATTATCAGCTCCACACTGTATTAACTCAGGATGCAAAGAGTCCACATTATGACCAAATAAAACTGCTGTCAACTCAGTTTCTCGTTTCTCAGCAAGCTCTCTGCCTTTACCAAGCAGCTCAAATACAACAGGAGAAATTACATTATCTCTTTGTTCAGCAAAAACCCAAACTCCATTAAAATCTTCTTTATTAATTTTTTCATCAGTAAATCTTCTAACTAAAATTGCTTCAAAAGGACAACTACTAACACAGGCACCACACAAAGTACATTTATCAGCATTAATCTCAGCAGTTTTATCTTTTATCTCTATTGCTTGATATGCACAAGCCTTTAGGCATTTTTGACATCCGGTACATTTTTGCGATATTACTTCAATCATAAATTACTCCCAATAAATTTTAATTTAAAATATATTAATCAATAAAACAGTCAAGTCTTTTTTTCATAAATCTATATTATTTCTTTTTTTCTCGTTTCTATACTCAAAATAAGCAAACAATATTTCAGAAAAAATGTACATAATAAAAGCATAAATTATTCCGGCTATTGCATCAACAAAATAATGGTAATGACAAAATACAGTAGAAATACTTAAAAAAATACTTGTAATTAACAAAACCCATCGCATTTTAAAGAAATGCTTAAAACTTATAAAGGTCAATGTAAAGGCTATTGCAACATGAGAACTTGGAAATGCTGCCCCATTATGACTTGTACCTCTATAAATAAAAGTCATAATATGTGTAAATAAACCATATCTATAAGTCTCAGTAATTTCTCTTGCACCTTCTAATGCTCTGCCTCCAATCACAGGCAATACAATATAAACCAGATAACAAGCAATAAACACAAACATTACATTATACAAAGCTCTAACAAACTCTTCTTTCTTTCTTTTATAAAGTACAAATAAAACTCCAAATATCATTGCATAATATGAGAAGTATGCAGCATAAAAAAACTCATATACAAAAAAATTATCAAGCTTGGTACCCCATAAAATAGCGGGTTGGTAACCAAATATCATATAGTCTAAATGTTGAAAAAAAGGGTCAAGATATTCTTTGAAAATAACTAAATCAACTCTGGTAGTAGCATCAAAATAAAACCCCAAGAATAAAATAGGATGCCAATATCTACAAAATCTAATCAAAGGATTATTTATAAAATAGTTTAGAATAATTAAAAACAGAATTGTACTCAAAACACCTAAAAATTTTAAAAACAAAACAGATGGTGCTTCAATATTGTCTCGTCCATAAACTATCCAAATTAAGCTAAATAAAATATAAAATGATATTAATTTATCATAAATATTTAATTCCTTCAATAGTGACACTTAGATATCCTTTTCAAAAACTCTGTAAATTTTATGAATATCAGCTCCTAGATGTTTTGCTATTTTATTCATCATGGTATTTGTTTCGAGTACCCAAGAAAATTCACCTCTGTTAAAACCTGCTTTCATACCGTTCTTCCAGGTATAATAATAAAAAAGACTGTCTATTCCTTTACCCTGATATTCTTTTATAACTCCCATAGTTATTACTCTTAGTGATTTAAGTCTGTTTTTAAAGTAAAGATATTTAATAATACCGGGCAGTGTTTTCTTTCCATTAAGTTTTTTTAAGATGAAATTATAATCAGGAAGAGCTACTGAAAATCCTGCAGGCTTACCCTCTGATTCAGCTATAAAAACTAATTCGGGATTCACAATAGGAAGAAGAATTTTAACAAGATGATCAAATTCTTTTTTTGTCATGGGAACAAATCCCCAATTTCTTTCCCAGGCTTTTTGATATATCTCAAACACAGTTTCAATATCTTCTTTAAGATTCTTTTTATTAAGGCATCTCACAGTAAACTGATTACTCTTTGTCATTCGCTTACCAACAGCTTCAAGAAATGGGGGCATGTTGTCTGATTCAAGCAACCAAGCATATAAATCCATTGCCTTTTTAAAGCCATAACTAGTTAATAAATCCTGATAGTACTCAAAATTATGAGTCATCATTACAAAAGGTGAAGAGTTAAAACCATCTACCAATAAACCACACTCATCATTGGTCGTAAAATTAAAAGGTCCGCTTATAACATTACAACCCTGATCTTTAAGCCATTCTACTGCGTTATCAAATAAAAGCCTGACTACAGAATTATCATTGATTGACTCAAAAAAACCAAAAAAACCTTTCTTATCATTGTGAAATTTGTTATGCATTGTATTTGTATGAGCCGATAATCTGGCAAGAATTTCACCATTATTTTTAATATAAAATAATTGAGCTTTAGAATGTTCAAAAAAAGGATTTTTCTTTATTTCAAAAAAATCCATTTGTTCATTAAAAATGGGAGGCACCCATAAATCATTTTGACTATACAATTCATAAGGAAATTTAACAAAATCTGATAACTGTTTTTTATCTTTTACTTTAATAATTTCAAGAGACATTAGAGTTCTCCCAATCTTTTTGCAACAATGAAATTTAAAATCCCCATTAAAAAAGCAGTGACAAACATCATGATAAGAACTTGTCTTGAATCTATCCAAAAAACACTCAATATTGGAGGGAAAAGGACGATAAAATATTGTGTAAATCGAATCTGTTTAAATAAAAAAATTATCACTAGAGCAATAAGTAAGATATATATCATTGGTTGAAACACAAAAAAGAGCATTAAACCAATATAAGTAAAAATTCCTCTTCCACCTCTAAACTTATGAGTCGCCGGCAGACAATGACCACCAATCATGAAAAATCCAAATATAAACAAAGGTAATTCAATTGCAGACAATTCATACCCTATATACTCAAACAACATTTTTAATCCATAAAGATAAATGAACATTTTGCCGGAATCAATAATTGCGGCTAAGACACCCAATGACTTACTTACATTGACAAATATATTTTCTGTGTCTGCAAAGCCCGAACCTACTTTATAAATGTTTAAGTTTCTAAAACTCTTTGCCAGGACTCTTGCAGTAGAAAAACAACCCAAACAATAAGATGCCAAACAGAACCCTATAAATATTAAAAGATTAAACATTTATTCCTCACTTTGAATAGTTTCTATTTCCATAAATGATACTTCCAAGCCTGATTATATGAGAACCTTCCTCAATTGCAATTTTATAATCACCACTCATACCCATTGACAAATATTTCATTTCAACATTAATATAATTTATTCTTTTATGAAATTCAAAGAGTTCCTTCAATTGCCTAAAACATCGTCTGATTTCAACTTCATCTTCTGTCAATGTCCCAATAGTCATCAAACCTTTAATTTTTATAAACTTAAGTTTGTCAGCTTCACGCAAAAAATCAGATAATTCATTAGGAGTAATTCCATTTTTGCTATCTTCTCCGGAAGTATTTACTTCAATTAAAACTTCTTGACAATCATTTAGCTTTGTTAAAGCATTTTCAAGTTTATAAAGTGTCGAAAGTTTATCTACAGAGTGAATAAGATCAGGCTTTAAACTTAACAATTTATTAATTTTATTTGATTGCAAATGACCAATAAAATGAAATTCACGATATAATCCTTTTAAGTATGGAATCTTAGATTCTGCTTCCTGAACTTTATTTTCAGCTATAAACTCTATTCCTTGTTCTAATGATAACTTCACAATATCTATAGGATGAGTTTTTGATACAGCTAAAATCTTAATGTCTTCCGAGTTTCTCCCGCAAGCATTTACTATTTTATAAACTTCATTTTTAATCTTATCTATTGTTTCTTTAAACATCTTTTTACTCCATAAACAAGTATATTTAAACGACTTAAATTGTCAACAATCAGTTATGATTTAAGAAGTTTCATTATCATCTTTTATATTAAAATTATTCATAAAGTATTTAAAATTAAATAAATAATTAATTTTACCAAAACTCATTTTTTTTATATTCGTAGCAAGGACTAATGAGATAATCACAATCATGACCCCTAAAATTTGTAAAAATGACAAACTTTCTTTTAAAAAAATTATTGCTAATATTGAAGCAAAAACAGGTTTCAATAAAAAGAATACAGATCCTGATACTGTCTTTATACCCGACAAACCCTCAAAGAATAGCATATAAGCTATGCCTGTTACAAATACACCTAAGTATAAAACACTGATTACATTCCTGATATCTAAAACAAACAACATTTGCTGTTTAGACACTAAACCCATTATAAAAAGAACTATTCCTCCTGCTAAAAATGAGATTGCATTAAATAACAATATGTCATTTTTGAGAATTATAGCCTTAGACAAAACCGTATATAATCCAAAAGTCACAGCAGCTAAAACTGAAAACATTACCCCTAACGAGAGATTTATAGAATCATCAATAAAAGCATACTGCCCAAAAATTACCAAACTTAAACCAATGATTCCAAAAATCCAACATAATATGTGAGATAATCCAAATTTTTCTTTCAAAATAACTAATGCAAAGATGCCAACAAAAATTGGATTTGAGCTAATAATAATTGCTGAAAGACTTGCTTGACCATAATATATACCTAATTGTAACATATACATACTAACACATACATTTAATATTCCTACCAGGCACATATTCAAAAAATCATAAATATTTATTTTTATTCTTCTACCTTTTATAAAATAGACAATAAACAGCATCACACTTCCGATAAAAAACCGGTAACAAGTAATAGCTATAGGACTCACCGATTTGTCAATCATCTTCCCTACTAATTCAATCGTAGAAAATAAAAATATTGCTACTACTCCAGAAAATATTATACTAAAAAAAATAA
>CAZJNG010000159.1:0-6113 GCA_964547265.1 uncultured Candidatus Cloacimonadota bacterium
ATCTCTTTTTGAAGTTTTTGATTACTATCTTTAATTTTCGTTAAGTCATTGAAAATAATGATAACTTTTTCAAATAAATCTGAATTAGTCAAATTGTCTGAATCATCAGAATTAAGTAAATTTCTGTTGCAAGGCAATAATGTGGCAAACATGCTCCGTTCGTTTTTATAGTTATCTATAACTTTTACTTCCATATTATTTTCAGATGAGCTATTATTGGTTAATAGAGAATTGATATCAATTGAGTTTGACAAAAACTTTAAATGATTACCGATTACTTCATTCTCAGAATAGCTTAAAAGAGTCATAAAATTAGGGCTTATTGCTTCAATAAAACCTTTTTTATTGACTAAAACTGATAAAGAGTTGTAATCTTGCGAAATGAAATTTTGTAAAAAACACTTTTCTTTGTATTTTAATTTACTGATTTCTTTCTTGCTAGATTTAAAATAACCTAATAAAAAAATCAAGGAATATATCAACAGCAAATTAATAAAATATACAGAATGAGATAGGAGTCTCCAAAATTTAGAGGTTTTATAAAAATCACTATGTTCAGTAATTAATATTATATACCAGCTCTCATTGCCAATTTCCGTTTTTTTTATGCTACTAATATAGAAGTAATCGTCAACTTCAAAGGAGAATGAAAAATAGTTTAGGGGAATGTCAAGTTGTGAATAGACAAATCTCTGTATTGTAATGGGAGATAATGGATTCTTTAAGTTGTTTGTAATAAAGAATTCCGACTTATCAGGAGACAGGATTACTATATCATAAATTGTGTCTTTTTTCTGTTTAAAAAAATCATGTACATCCGTTATAGAAAAGATATTATTAACAAACTTATGAAGTAAGAACTCTATCATGTCATAAGAGAAAAAATGCTCAGTCTGGAACTTGTTAATATAGATATTTTTTTGATTTTCAATAATGAGTTCGGTAAAGTTAAACAGAATTATTGAGATTAGGATAAAACTTACAACAAATATTAATTTCTTTTTCATCATATACTTACTTTAGTATTGCCATATATAATTTCATTGATTCTGAAGTAGTTTGTAATTGAATTACATTAAACTCAAATCGGCTTTTAAAGTGTGAAATAACCATAGTATCTGAAAAATTAAATTTCTTATTATCTGATAAATTGACTAAAGAATTAAAATAATTTTCAAACCAACTTTCAGGATTACCGGTAATATTCGTAAACGAAGGAGATAAATAAATAAGTTTATTTTTAAAATTAGTGATAAAGAAAAATCCTTTGATTTCGTCCAGAATAAATTTATGGAACATCTCATATCGCCTTATAGTAGTAGTATTTATAAAATAGATCAGTTGATAAGGTTGATTGTTAAAGTTTATCTTTTTGACTATAACAAAGTACCATCTGTTAAGTGAAGGTTCAAATAATTCAAATGAACTGTTTGCAACCTTGCTTATATTTTCCCAAATATTCTCTATTTCAAAGTTTTTAATGAGTTTTGAAAATTCAATTCCTAAAATATCTGATTTTTTTAATCTAATATAGCTTACAAATGCATCATTCAAGTCATAAACTATGTCATGACGATCAAGAATAACAACAGGATTTTGTAATTGGTTAATAGCTTCTGCTTTTAGACGTACTAATTCCATTTCGTCTTGATTAAAGCTGTTTAAACTAGAAATGTCTGTAATAGCACCATAATAACCAATTACATTATTAGCAGAATTTCTTATCAGACTTCCTGTGAGCAAACATTCTTTTTTAAAACCTTTTTTTGTTATCAGGCTAATACTATAGGTGGTTTGAGGTTTGTAATTTCTGAACTTTGTTTCGTTTTCATAACTTTCAATAGATTTTGTATCATAAATTAAATCAATAAACTTTTTACCTATAAGTTCAGACTCATCAGCATAATCCAGTATTTGAGCAAATCTATTGTTGCAAAAATAAATAAATCCTTCTTCGTCTTCCATTATTAAGCCTTCTCCAGTGAGACTAATCAAATAATGAAATCTTTCAGAAACTTCAAAATATTTGTTTTCAAGCTCTCTTTTTTGAGCTGACAAATAGGTGATACTAGTTTCTAAAGAATCAAAAGGTTTATTATAACTAAGCTTATAAGGGTTTACATCATTTTTAAGTAAGACATCTTTATTTATAAATTTTGAAATGTTGTTGATATATCCGGCATAAGTAAATTGTATAATTTTCATTATCAACAAGAAAACAAAAAACAACCCGAAACTAACAAGAAATGTAGTTTTAAAAGGCAGGCTCTTCTCGTAAATATAATCATTATTATAAACATAAACGATATTATATTTATGCTCATAGTGGGAATTATAGAATGGACTAAT
The DNA here is from genome assembly GCA_964547265.1 of uncultured Candidatus Cloacimonadota bacterium. Lineage (GTDB taxonomy): Bacteria > Cloacimonadota > Cloacimonadia > Cloacimonadales > WRIO01 > JALNXV01. The sequence goes on from CAZJNG010000159.1 coordinate 2,350, forward strand.
AACCAAACTAAAATTTGAACCGTTATTTGTGAAGTGTTTCACAGTAATATCATTTAAAATTAAACTGTCTTTAATTTTATCGTTAATTAAGTTTTTAGGCACATCTTTAAAATTTCTATCTCTGTCAAGGTCTAGAGAAAAAATAGTTACATTGTTTACAGTTACTAAAAACATACCGGCAAGTTTTAATTCTAAAAAAGATTTATCTTCAGAAATTAGGGTGTTCAGATAGTAATAATTCAAGTTGTTAATATCTATAATTCGTCCTGATTCGCTGAAGAAGGTCAATAATAACATCTTGTTTTTTTCTTGAGAAAAGTTTTTGATATACTGTTCCCAATATTTTAAGTTATTTTTTTGAAAAGCTTTATAGGTTATTATAGAACTTAAAAGAGAAAAAACTAAAAAAATAACAATTAAAGAGTAGATAACTTTATCAGGTTTTAAAATCATTATTTAACCCTAAAATCCGAGAATGAGAAATTTTCATTTCGGTAGTTCCATGCAAACTTATTATTTAACCCAATCAGGTCAAAGGGTTGATAAAACGGCAAAATATAAAATTTGTCATATAAAATTAGGCTGATTTCTCTGAGCAATTCATTATGACGAAAGTCGTAATCCGATATTTTTAAAGTTTCTTTATAAAGATTATTGACTTCAGAGATGTGGTAATTCATTCTGTTTTGAGGTGATCTGGTATTGTTTTCGGAAAAATATAAACTTCTGACACTACTTGTTATAGATCTGGCTTTAGTAGTATAACCTGTCAAAAAAACTGAGGCAGGTTTGTCATCTAAAGATTTATAAAACTCATCTGAATGATAGAAATCAATTTCAACATCAATATTTATTTCTTTTAGTGAATTTTTAATAAATATAGCTAACTCATAGTCTCCGCTAAACTTTTTTTGTATTGATCTCAGTCTAATAGCAAAACCTTCTGCAAATCCGGCTTCGTGTAAAAGTTGTTTTGCTTTGGCAATATCTTTATTTATATAAGGTAAATCAGTTTGATAACCTCTAAGATTACAGAGCAAAGGCAAAGATAGCCTTAAAGCCTTTGAGTTGAGTTGTTTATCTATAAATGCCTGAGTATCGATAGCATGAGCCATCGCTAATCTTACTCTTTTATCACTAAGAGGGTTGCTTATTTCGGAATGTGAATACAGACTAATTTCAGGGCTGTTTTCACTATTGACATCAAACATCATATACATCACTACATTGCTGAGTTTTTCTATAATTTGAAATCTTTTGTTATTGATTAATTCAGGATATTTTTCTGCAGGGATGTTAAACATAAAATCAACTTGATTATTTTTTAACATATTATATTGATTTGTTATTGAGGGTTCATAATAAATTTCTATAGTATCCGGGCTTTTTTTATTTTGTTTATACTTTGGATGATATTTGTTTTTCTTTAAAACAATCAAGTCAGGACTGCTTGAAAAAAGGAAATATTTCCCGGTTCCTAGTGGATTTTCGGCTAAATACCGGTCATCAAACCTTGAAAGTATATCTTCTGAATACATTGGAGCGATATTAAATAAAGATACAATAAAAGGAGAATTCGGGTGATAAATATATAACATATATTCATTTTTAATTATTATTGAATCTACTTTTACGAGTTCTTTAATAAATGAGGAGGGATGAGTTAAGGCTCTCTCAATAGAGGCTTTTGCATCTTTTGCAGTAAATTTTTTCCCATTGCTGAATCTGGAGTTTTCTCTGAGCTTAACTACATATAATGAGTCATTGGGATTATACCAGTATTCAGCCAATGAAGTTTCAGCTCTGTCTGCTTCAGATTTTACAAGTTCTTCAAAGATATTGTCATTAACAATATTTGTAAAAAACTCTGCTCTGATAAGCTTGTCATAAGTTTCAGGCATACTGGTAAAAGGAATCCTGAAAACGGTTTCTTTTTTTGAACATCCGCTTAGGATTATTAACAGAATACTTAAAAACAGAGTTAATTGCTTAATTCTCACTTAAACTCCAAATTAAAGAACAGGATGTGAAATAAATAAATATTTCTTGAAATATACTTAATCTAATATTCATTTCACATCCAAAATTATCTTAAAGTTTGTGCATTAATAAAGCCAAATCAATAACTCGTTTTGAGTAACCCCACTCATTATCATACCAGCTTTGAACTTTAATTAAATTATCTCTTACCATAGTTAAGCCCGAATCAAAAATTGAAGAAGCGGAATTGCCGACAATATCTATTGAAACTATTGGTTCATCACAATATTCAAGATATGGATTAAGGAAAGTTTCAGCTGCATTTCTGATTGCATTATTAACTTCTTCTTTAGTAGGTCTGCCTTCGACTTCGACAGTTAAATCAACTAGTGACCCGTCAGGTGTCGGTACTCTGACCGCCATGCCGTCAAGTTTTCCGTTTAATTCGGGGATAACCAAGCCGATAGCCTTTGCCGCACCGGTAGAGGTAGGTATCATACTAAGTCCGGCAGCTCTTGCACGCCTCAAATCTTTGTGTGGTAAATCCAAAATGTTTTGGTCATTAGTATAGGCATGAATAGTAGTCATAAAGCCTTTTAATATTTTAAAATTATCATTTAACACTTTTGCTACCGGAGCAAGACAATTTGTTGTACAAGATGCATTTGAAACAATTATATCTTCTTTTTTAAGGCTTTCATGATTTACACCCATAACGATTGTAGCATCAACTTTATCTTTTGCAGGAGCTGAGATTATAACTTTTTTAGCACCTGCTTGTACATGTTTCATTGCACCTTCGCGAGAGGTAAATATGCCTGTTGATTCAATCACAATATCTACATTGAGGTCTGCCCATGGCAGATTTACCGGATCTCTCTCGGAATAGATTCTAACCTCTTTCCCGTCAATGAGTAAAGAAGATTCTCTATGTTCTACTTTGCCCGAAAACTTCTTATGTACGGAATCGTACTTTAATAAATGAGCAAGTGTTTTTGAATCTGTCAAGTCATTAATTGCCACGATTTCAATATCTTGGCATTGATATGCGGCTCTAAATACTAATCTGCCAATTCTGCCAAACCCGTTTATTGCTAATCTTAACATCATCTCCTCCTATTTATTTAGTATTGATTGTTGATTACTTTTAACCATTTCTATCATTTCTTCAACTGATTTCATGATTGCTTCTTCTGCTTTGTACATCCATTTACGAGGGTCAAAACGGCTTTTATCCGGAATGTAGTCATCAAGTTTTATATCTGCAGGGCATACTATTGCATCTTTTTCTTTTTCCCAAAAAGCTTGCACTGCTTCTGCTGCATCCATTTGATATTTAGTGTCTTTATTAATTTTAACCACACCGTTTTTAACTGCTTCCCTGTGTTGTTCTAAGGTTAAACCTGATGCTCCGTGAAGAACTAATCCTCTTTCCACATTATGCTTGATTAATAAATCGTCAATTTCTTTAATTAAATCAAATCTTAAAACTAGATTCTTGCCTTTACTGACTCCATGATTTGTACCAACTGATGCTGCAAATAAATCTACATTTGTTTTTAAAACAAATTCTAAAGCCTCTTCAGGGTGAGTATAAAGTTCAGTTTCTGACACAATCTCATCTTCTGAACCTTTAATATGACCTATTTCACCTTCAACTAAAACACCATGTTTATGGGCGAGATCAACAACCTCTTTAGTAATGCGGATATTTTCATCCAATTCTTCTTTGCTGGCATCAATCATCACACTGCTTACTAAATTTTTTTCAATACAAAACTTAA
>CAZJNG010000160.1:0-6102 GCA_964547265.1 uncultured Candidatus Cloacimonadota bacterium
ACGGTCCGGATCCGAGGAGATACCGCCTCCACGACGAAGGGCCTGCCAGTCCCCATTATTTACTTGATGATGATTTCGATAAAATTGTCAACACTAAGTATTGTCGACTTTTCGCTGAAGTCCAACCTCAATGGCTCTCTCAAAATCTTAGTATGGCAGGCATTAAACACTTTATGCAAAAGGTTAGTTTTTTTGAAAATGAACTTTCTCATACATCATTAGACGGATTATTATACAAATCAATCCTTAAATCATTAGGTTATTCAAGAAATCAGTCAGCATTTGAAAAATATACTGAATTATTTACTTGGAATTATTATAAACAACTGTTTAAGCAAGGATTAAGCAAAAACCAATTTCAAGATATATTAATCAAAAACATGCAATTAGAAAAAAACTATTTTAACTGGGAATATTTCAGAGTAAGACCATGTAATCACCCGGAAAAAAGACTCTTACAGATCAGTCATTTCTTATATGAAGCCCTTGAAACTTCTCTATGCACAGAGTTTTACAACTTTTTTTCTTTTATCTTAGAAAAAACTTTTGATTATTCAACTCCAAAAAATAATGCATTAAATAAAATAAGGCTTCGAATCTATAACAAATTATGTAAATCGGACTTTAATTCTTTAGGTAAAAGCAGAGCAGACTTAATTATAGTGAATATCTTCCTGCCAATCTTAATGGTCTATGCCAAAAAGATAAATAATCTAAACTTACAAACTTTATGTTATTCACTTTTTATGACTTACCCTCGCCTGGAAAATAACTTTAAAAACAATAAACTGAACCAATACATGACTCATAACCAAATCAATATTGCTAATAAAAAAGCCGTTACACAATTCGGCATGCAGAAGATATACAAGACAAATTGTATTTCTCATCATTGTAAGCAATGTTCAAAAAATTTTAAATTTCAATAAAAATATTTATAAACAATTGAGGAATAATGCTATCCAGAGATTATAATAAGAAAATAAAAGAGACTACTGACGAAAGAAAAAAGATAATCGACAATGTCACCAGGCTATATGTTTCTTTACTTAAATCAGATAACGAGATAACAGAAAATGAAATAAGCGTTTTATACAGTCTTTTAACGAATATCTTCAGAAAAGAATCTATTTCCTGGGAAGTTTATATCAGACAAATCATCGACAGTGAGATTAATCAAAATAAGCAAAAACAAGACAATCAAAGCAGAAAATCATCAAGTTCATCAATCCTGACTATTTGCGATACTGAAGTAATTTCTTTTCTTAACGAAAAGTTAACCGTACTAGACAAGATAAGAATCCTGCTTAGTTTGATTATCATGTCATATTCAGACAATGATTATACCATACAGGAAATAACTTTAATTATAGAACTCGCCAGAAAACTAGACCTTGAAACTGACAGTTTCATGGAAATCATCAATGCGATTGAATATAAATCAACAGAAGCCGTTTCGATAAAAGGTTTCAGACATTTAAACACTATAGATAATTCCATATTTAGTGACTTCTTATTATTTGGCAGAGGTGAAGAATGTCAGATTCAATTTAAAGACAGATCTCTCAATCATATAGAATTCATTTTATTTATGATTGATAAATTTATTTTCATTGGCACTAACAACAGAGTAAATACCTATATCATCAATCAACAATCAAACACGGAAAAACATCTTTTACCATACGAACTATACCTGATACCTCAAAACTCTTCATTAAAAATTGCAGGACAAACATTTAGCTATAACATTATAAAAAAAATTTATACCAATAGAGAGCTTAATGATGTAATTGATTTAAAAAAAGCTGATTATGACTTTAAAATAATTAATAAAAAAAACAGATATTCTCTCTATTTAAACCGAGGCATATTTTATATAAACGGTAAAACAATACTCAAAAATAAATATTTTGATTTATTATATGATGATTTATTACAGATAAAAGGATATTCAAACTTCTCACTAATAGATATTATCAGAGAAAGAAGTGAAATCGGTATAGAAAATGTCACACCCAAAGAACTCTTTATTGACTATCATGACGGGTTTTTCTCTATAAGTAAAATCGAATCAACCCTAACTATAGTATATATTGAGATAAATAATAGCAAATTTACCATCTACCCTCCAAAGAAAAACTGGGATATTTTCTTAAACAACAATAAAATTTCTGAACCAACTCAGTTTTTTATTAATACCGATGTAATTACAATTAATAAGAAAAATTTCAGAATTAATAATTTCTTTGATTTAGTTGAAATTCCCTTTGAAATCGACCATATAAACATACTTGATATAAAACATTATTTCTCAGACGGTAATCTTGGTCTTGACAGTATATCCTTTGAAATACAACAAGGCGAAATAATCGGAGTATTAGGGCAATCAGGCTGCGGCAAATCAAGTCTTTTAAAAGCAATATGCGGTGAAGTTTTCCCCACCTATGGTTCTGTCTTATATGACGGAAAAGATTATTATGAAAACATAAGTTTCTATTCACAATTTGTGGGATATGTCCCTCAGGATGATTTATTGTTTTCCAATTTAACAGTCTATGAGAATCTATTCTATCGAGGAAAACTCAGAATTCCCAAAATAACCAATAACTATCTAAACCAAAAAATAGACAATATCCTCTTAAAGACTAACCTTATTCACAGAAAACATACCAAAGTAGGAGACTTGAAAAATAAACTCCTAAGCGGAGGAGAAAGAAAAAGACTTAATCTTGCTCTAGAACTTCTCTTTGACCCGACCATTATAATCTGTGATGAACCAACCTCAGGCTTAAGTTATTCTGATGCAGAACAAATCATTGATATCTTGAGAAATTTTTCAGAACAAGGCAAATTTGTCATCCTAACTATTCACCAACCTAATACTAATGTTTTCCATAAATTCGACAAGATACTTCTGATGGACAAGGGAGGAAAACAAGTATTTTACGGTAAACCTGAAGAAGTATGGACTTATTTTGATCAGGAATACGAACAGATTAGTTTTAATAAAGAACTTATCTCACAAAAAAAAGAAGAACGATTGCCAGAATATGTGAATATTATTATAGAATATCCGGAATACAGAGAAAATGGAGATATTGTTTATGAGCAACAAGCTCAAAATCTAATGATAAAAAGAAAGTTTCCTCCTGAATACTGGAGAGATAAATATAAAAGAAAAATGCTTTTTGACCTGATTCAATTTGATTCTATGCGTGCTAAGTCTAATAAACCGCCTGTTAAACAAAGAAAAAAGATAGATTTTAATGCTAAGCTTGCACAATTTTGGACTTTCTTTAAACGAAATCTAATCATGAAATTAAGGAACAAAAGCAATCTGTTAATAACCTTTGGAGAAGCACCCTTACTTGGTATCATAATTGCATTTATCTTAAGACTGTCTCCTGCAGGCGAGGCATATTCATTCAATAAAAATATTAACATAGGCATTTACATCTTTATTTCAGTCATTGTCTTTATCTTTCTGGGAATGTCAAACAGTATGGAGGAGATTTTATCGGAAAGAAAAAGTATTCTTAGAGAAAAAATGCTTAATTTACGAATGAGCTATTTCTTAAGTTCAAAAATATCCGTACTTTGTTTATTTGCTATAATTCAGGTATTATTATATTTATCTGTTTCAAGCATAATATTATCAGTAAAAGGCGTTTTCGGAATATACTTTATCTATCTTTTTATTTCCTCTCTGATCGGCAGCTCCATAGGTGTTTTAATCTCATCCTTTCTAAGTGATATTAAATCAGTTATCAATATCCTACCTTTGATATTAATTCCTCAGATAATCTTTGGGGGAGCGATAGTCGAATTTGAAAAAATGAACAGACAACTAAAAATTATAGAAAATAATCCTATCCCTGAAATTGTGCAATTAATGCCTTCAAGATGGATATTTGAAGGACTGTACACCGCACAAGCAAAGCTCAACCCTTATGACAGAAAAATGAACAAGCTTGATAAAACAAGACAAAATCTTGTAGGATCATCAAGTAATTATGCTAAAGATTTAAGTGAAATTTATAAAAGAATTAATCAAATAAACAAAGACTACCCGAAATCACAATATAACAATGAGTATATAAACTTATCTGTCAATATAATGGACGGAAGGTTCTTAAATAGCGGTAATATTTCAAATATAAACAAAGAAACAAGACCTGATAATGTCTTTCTCTCTTCTATGAAAGTCATTAAAAGAGTGCCATTTTTAAAATATAAAATAATCCCTACCTACATCTACAATCTATTTGTTATCTTGTTTTTTACCGTCTTAATCAATATTTTTACTCTGATAAAAATTAAATTTTTCTATAAGGAATAAAATGAATCCTGTCTTGATTCTCAGTCTTATTATCATTTTTTTTACTTTGTGTATGAGCAAATTAGTGTTTACAACAAGAGTAAATAAATTACTAAAAACTTTAAATAAAACCAAATTTTCAATAATAATAGCCTGCAGAAATGAAGAAAGCAACCTGATTGCTTTATTTAACTCATTACAAAAAATAAAATACTCTCCTGATTTGATTGAAATAATCTTTGTTGATGACCACTCAACTGATAATACCTTTAGTTTATTGACCGGTTTTTGTGTTAAATCAGTTAATTACCATGCGTACAGGCTCTGTGGTGACCAACAGGGGAAAAAATACGCCCTACAAACAGGTATTAATTATGCAACTAATAACTGGATTATCTTTACAGATGCTGACTGTATAGTTCATCCCGATTGGTTGTGTTCAATTGATAAGCGAATTCAATCTGACACTGAAGATAAATACTCAATGTACATTGGTTTTTCTCCGGAGATTAAATCAAAAACTACTAATTACTTAGTTGCTTCATTCAGATATTTCAAACAACTGGCATCAGCTTATATCTATGCTGCAAGTACTATGGCAGGGATTCCGTTTAGTTGTACAGCCAGAAATCTTATATTTAAGAAAACCGTTTTTAAGCAAACAAAAGGATATGATGAATTTTTTCATAAAGATACTCTTACACACTTCAAAGTATCAGGAGATGATAAGTTATTACTAAATAAATTTCTTCAAAACAAGCAAAAAGTATCCTATATTGCTTATCCTCCTGTCTATACCTGTAGTGTTCATGACAATCTAAGACGCAACCAAAACCTGAGAAGATACGGTAAATTTTCTATGTCATCAATACTATGGCAGACAATAATGGTTATAATAGGTGTATTACTTCTTTATACTCCAATCTACATTTACTTCAATCAGCAAGGATTTAAATCATTATTGATATTCTTTTTTACTTTAAATTTGTTCTCAGTTACAGGTTGTATAACCCATAAACAAAAATTCTATCCCGAATATCTTATTTTCAGCATAATCTTTCCTTATTATCTAATATATCAAATAACAAGATCGAGGTTTATCAAATGGACATGGAAAAACAGAACTACAGTAAAATAAAAAGAATATATCTGTTTTTTAAAGATAACCCTTATAAAAATTACTTTAAAATTTTAATATCCTTAATTATCATGACCATAATATTTTACAGAATTAAAAACACTTCTGATATTAAAGACATCTTTTTACCAATTATTCAAAATACCTCATTACTCTCGCTTTCACTATTAATCTGTATTTCAATTATTAAATTCTTTAGTCAGGTCTTCAACTGGCACTTCGTTTTAAAAATTAACCACAACTATAATTGCACATTTCGTCAAGTAATTAAAACTCATTTAATAGGTCTTGCTTTAAGATTTTTTATGCCGGGGGGACATGCAACCTTTGGAAAGGTTTTCTATATGAACCCTGAACGAAAAAAAGAAACATTCTTTTCTATTATAGCAGAGAAATTTTTTCAATCATGGATTATCTGGTTCTTTGCAGGTTGGTCATTTATGTTTTTTTATGATAAGAACTATATATTTTTATTCTTGATTGCTTTATTGATTTCAATTATTCCTTTTATCCTTCCACGGATATTTAAAAAATATCTTAATAATACAGTAAAATATAATTATTACATGATTTTACCTAAGATTATTTTTTCTCAAACAGCCTTTGTTTTTATGACCTTTCTACAATATTATATCATTTTATC
>CAZJNG010000161.1:0-6099 GCA_964547265.1 uncultured Candidatus Cloacimonadota bacterium
TAAACTCCTGATAGCACTACTATAATCATTATTCTCAAATATATAAGAACCTGCCACAATCATATCGGCACCTGCATCTAATATTAATTTTATGGTTTGGTTATTAACTCCACCATCAACTTCAATTCTAAAATCACGATCGCATGAAAAAAGATAAGATTTTAAATACTTTATCTTTTCTATACTGGATTTAATAAATTTTTGCCCACCAAAACCCGGATTAACACTCATAACTAAGACAAAATCAAGCTCAGCAAGAATAGCATTAAGACTTTCAACGGGCGTTCCCGGATTTATTGCTATTCCTGCTTTCATGTTCTTAGACTTTATCTTTTCTACAAGCCTGTGTGAATGATACACCGTTTCATTATGAAAAGAAAAATACTCAACACCTAAATCAGACAATGGTTCAATATAAAAATCAGGATTAGTAACCATTAAATGAGCATCCAATGGAACTGTAGAGATTTTAGATATAGTCTTTATTAGAGGCAATCCAAAAGTTAAATTTGGGACAAAATGTCCATCCATAATGTCAAGATGTAAAACATTTGCACCTGCGTTTATTACATTTTCAATTTCTTCATTTAATCTGCCAAAATCTGCAGACAACAAAGAAGGAGCTATTAATATATCTTTTTTCATTATTAGTTACACCGTAAACAAAATATTATCAATTTCAATATTTGTATTTTCTTTTAGTTTCTTAATTATATCAGGTCTATGAAGAATAAATTCTTGCATCCAAATGTGATTACAAACCTTCACATATAAAATTTTTCGTTCTAATTTTAAAATTCTAGATCGCTCTGAAAGCAATTTTCCAACGATAATTTTCCAATTCAGAGCGATAATTACTAAATCTTTGTACTTTTCTCCGGCAATACGAAATAATAAATTTTGTAAAGAGGAGTTTGCTTTATTCATTTATTTTAAAAATTAATTTTGCTAAAGCATTAAAACCAGTCCAAGCAACAACAGCTTCGACTAAAGTAACATAATACACCATTCCTAATGTACTATAAGAATTGTCATAATTTGTTATACCGATGGCAGGAATTGAGGCTGTTACTAAAAGAATTAAATAACCAAGATAAGCAAACAGTTTATTTTTCTTACTATAACAATTGATAAGCCATACACCGATAATGCCTAAAATTAACATGATTATGGTTATAAGCAAAAAGGGCCAAAAGAGACTAATCCAGGTCTATACTTTATCATTAAAAAAGCAGGCAGTATTAAAGAAATTACACTTAAACCAATGCCAAGCATATAAGGTATATACACCGGTGTTTTGATATCTTCAAAAGAATGTCTCTTATGCTTAGCAGAGTAAAGATAAATAGAACCAATTATCACCAACATTGCCAAAGCATAAAGTGGCACCATCAAGCCCGGGTTATCTGTTCCCAAACCAATAGCAGCAAATGCTGACAAGAAAATCAACCATCCAAGACTTTTACCTACAATCAAGAGTATCTGTTTCATAGAGTCCTCCATTTCTTATAAATTAAAAATGACATGGAATAGTCCATGTCATTTTGTTTAACATTAAATTGTTGCTTCAACTTTTACCTTTAAAACAGTTGATATTTCAGAAGTAAACGAAATTTTTACTTCATATTCACCGGTTGTTTTTATATGTTTATCCATCATAATATGGCTTTTTAAACAATTAATGCCATTATCAGATAAATAGTTAGCGATATCAACTTCGGCTACAGAACCAAATAAACGACCATCTTCTTCCGCTCTTCTGGAAAAACATGCCGATAACTGAGATATTTTTTCAGCCATAATTCTATATTCTGTATTTTTTTGATCAGCTTTTGCTTTTGCTTCAGCCTGAATCTGTTCAATCTTTTTAAGATTTTGAACATTAGCTAAAATAGCTAATTTTTGAGGTAAAAGGTAATTTCTAGCAAAACCGTCTTTTACATTTATTACCTGACCTGCATTTCCAACTTTTTCTATCGTTTCAGTTAGAATTATTTTCATGAGATTCCTCCAATTGAGATAAATTTCTAAAATCAAACCAGTTATCAAAAAGTCCAATTACAGAAATGAATATAACTAAATATGGATTTAAGACTAAGGACAATACTGCTATTACATACAATATTTTTGATTGTATAAACCAGTGTCCTATTTTAGTTTGAACAACAGCTAATCCCTGAAATAAAAACAAAGGCAATAACGCTATTAAATAATTAACAGCAAGTATCCTTGATTCTGTAAGTATTGCAAATATCAAAGCTACTATAAATGTATAAATAACATAAATACTCACTTGATATGTTGCCAATATATTTTTTTTCAAATATTTTTTTGAGAAATAATACAAGCCTACCATCAAACATAAAATTAACGAGCCTAACCATATTCCGGGACTATACTTTAAGTAAAAATCTTTTGTAATTTCAATCATATCCATAAACAATTGAAACTGTTCCGGATTTTCTTCGAATCTTATACTTAAAATCTTTAATGCTTCATCAACGGATTGTTCATAATCATAGAAAATCTTGTCAGCAAACACCAATTGACGAATAAACATAAATAAAGAATTATAAAATAGGATTACCATTGATATTATTTTAAAATCAAAATCCTTTTTTAATAATTCAAATACTAAAAACACACTCAGACCGGCTCCAAAAACTAGATTTACTAGCTGTATATAGTTAATAATGCCTAAAAGCCAGATAAATAAACTTGTGCAAATCCAAACTATTAAAAAGTTTAAATTGGCTTTGTTCTCTTTGCAGAGATTTTTACCTGAATAAAGCATAACATACAATACACTTGCTACAGGCGAAATAACGCCTATCAATAAACCTAATAAACCAATCCAAGGTATCATAATTATTAATCAGCAATATATGGTAATAATGCCATTTGACGAGCTTTTTTAATTTCTCGACTAACTTGTCTTTGGTGTTTTGCACATGTACCGGTAATTCTTCTTGGTTCTATTTTACCGGTATCAGAAATATAATTTTTTAAGACATCAGTACTTTTATAGTCGATTGGAAGCTCTCTATTTGCACAAAATCTACATATTTTTTTCTTAAATCGTGCAGATCTTTTTTTATCATAAGCCATAATGTAACTCCTTGTTTTTAGAATGGAAGATCATCTTCAGTATTTGTATCACTCAAATCCGGCTCATAAGAATTAACATTCTTACTATCTTGATCTTCCTGATAATTTTGTTGTTTAGAATAATTGTTTTGAGTATTTTGTTGTTGATAGTTACCGTAATTTGCTCCCGAATTAAAGTTATCATCTTTCTCAAGAGGATAAACACGGTTAATCATAATTTCGGTTACTTTTCTATTCTGATTGTTTTGGTCTGTGTAAGTATGAGTTTTCAATGAACCTTCCACGATTACCGGACTGCCTTTTCTTAATGATTCGGCACTAATCTGGGCTGTTTTACCAAAAGCTACAACATCAACAAAACTAGCTTGTGATTGTTGATTACCATACTCATCCTTATAAAGATGATCAACAGCAAGAGTCATTTTTGCGACAGGAAGCTTATTTGCAGTATATTTCAACTCAATATCTCTGGTAATTCTTCCCGACAAAACGACATTATTTATTCGTGGAAATCTTAATAACCCACTCATAGAAACTCCTATTCCTCAGCATCAAGTTTAATTACATTATAACGAATAATTTTTTCATTAAGTCTGTAATGTCTGTCAATTTCACTAATTTTTTGTGTATCCAAATTAAAATAATTAATCAGATAAAAACCTTCACGAAATTTCATAATTTCATAGGCAAGTTGTTTCTTGCCCCATGTATCAGTTTTGACAAAATCTCCGCCTAATTCTGATATCAAATCAAGGATTTTTTTGTTTTCCTTTTCAATATCTTCATTTGAAAGATTAGGCGCTAGTATGATCATGCTTTCATATTTACCGATCATAATTTAATTTCCTCCTTTGGTCTTAGATTCTGAAAAGATTTTTTCAGAATAGGATTTTTTATTTTTACTGTAAAAATTCAACATTGACTGAAATCCTTTAGCGATAAAACAGTCAATAAGTTGAATGGAAAAATCAATAACATTTTCAAGCATAATTCGTTCATCAGTATTAAAGTCTTCTAATACAAAATTTTTCAATAACGCCTGATTCGCAGGCTCACCTACTCCTATTCGCATTCTCATAAAGTTCGCTGTCCCTAACTCATGAATAATTGACTTTAATCCGTTGTGACCACCGTCTCCCCCGTTTTGCCTTAATCTTATTTCAGCAAATGGTAAATAAATGTCGTCACAAATTACAAGGATTTCATCATGATCGGCTGAAAATCTTTTAAGTGCCAATCCACTAAGATTCATGAATGTTAATGGCTTCTGCAAAGTAAACGAATTTCTTTTTGCAATTAATGAATTTTGATCTTTTTTAAAAACCATTTTTCTTTTTTCAGCAAAATTATCCAGTACCATAAATCCTATATTATGCCTGTTTCGTTGATATTCCAAACCGGGGTTACCAAGTCCCGTTATAAGTTTCATTAATTATTCTGTAGCCTCATCTGATTTTTCAGCGTCTTCAGTTACTTTTTCTGCTCTCGGAGCATGAACTGACACTACAGCTATATTGCCTGCATCCTTAATATTCAAATTCTCTACTTTCAAATCTTTAATATAGATTGTTTCACCTAATTTAAGATCTTCAATATTGAGAGGAATATCTTCAGGTATATGTCGCGGCAAACATGAAACAGCTACTTCTCTGACTGTTATTTCTAAAATTCCACCTTCTTTAATAGAAGCCGGGGTTCCAATAAACTTAATTGGGACAGATAAAGATAATTCTTTACCCTTATGAAGTTCTAAGAAATCAACATGTAAAAACTCGCGTGATACAGGGTGAATCTGACGAGATTTCACAATAGCCTGTAACTCGTTACCATCTAAGGTTAAGTTAAAAACTGCAACTTCTCCAATACTCTTACGATAGAGTTTTAAGAACTCATTTGTAGGGACCGATATATTAATACCGGGCTGTCCTTCTGAGTAAATCACAGCAGGTATAAACCCGCCTTTTCTAAGGTTCTTTCTCTCTGATTTCTTACCAAGTTCACGAGATTGAACAGCTAAACTGAGTTTCATTTTTCCTCCAGAAGTTATCATCTAAATAATATGCTTATAGATTCTTCGAGATGAATCTTTTTAATTGCAGAAGCAAGCAATTCTGCAATGGACAGCTGAATAATTTTTTTACATTGATTTTTTTCCTCATTAAGAGGAATTGAGTTTGTAATAAACAAATTATCAATTGGAGATTGTTCTAAATTTTTTATTGCATTGTTTGATAATACACCATGAACACAACAAGCATAAATCTGTTTAGCTCCTTGTTCAGATAATTTTGCCGCAATCTTTGTTAATGAGCCTCCGGTATCAATGATATCGTCATATAAAATTGCTATTTTACCTTCAACATCACCAATAACATTTAAGACTTCAGCATTATTATCATTACCAATTCGCCTTTTATCTCCAATAGCTAGTGAACAATTAAGCCTTTTAGCAAATGCTCTTGCTCTGTTTGCACCACCTGAATCAGGAGAAACAACTACCATTTCATCAGGATTAATATCTAAGCTTTTAAAATACCTGACAAAAATCGGCATCGAGTACAAATGATCAACAGGTATATTAAAAAAACCCTGTATTTGGTCTGCATGTAGATCTACAGTTATCACCCTGTCAGCACCAGCAACTGTAATCAAATCAGCCACTAACTTTGCAGTAATTGGAACTCTTGGCTGATCCTTTTTGTCTGAACGGGCATAACCATAATATGGGATTATACAACTAATCCTTGATGCAGAAGCTCTTTTTAATGCATCAATCATAATTAGCAATTCCATCATGTTATCATTTACCGGATTACATGTCGATTGCACTATAAAAACATCAGAACCTCTTACATTATCATTGATTTTTACAAAAGTATCGTCATTACTAAATTTAAATACATCTGCATCACTCAATGGAATTCCGGCAAAGGAAGCAACTTCCTTTGCCAGATGTGGATTAGAATTTACTTTAAATATCTTTAATTTTGA
>CAZJNG010000162.1:0-6071 GCA_964547265.1 uncultured Candidatus Cloacimonadota bacterium
AGGCGGCAAAACTTTAATCTTCTATATGATTACAACTGCTCTGGCGATTACTTTATCATTGTTTATTGCTAATTTTTTAAATCCTGGTTCGGGCTTGGAGATGAGTTCTCATATTCAAGAAATATCAGTTTCAAGTGCACCTTCTTTATCAAATGTCATCATTGATATAATTCCGGATAACCCTTTTATGGCAATGACTCAAGGTAACATGTTGCAGGTAATCTTTTTTGCACTTTTATTGGGAATATCTATAGCAGCTATTGGCAAAAAAGCTCATACTGTTTTAAACTTTTTTGAAGAACTTAATTCCATTGTTATGAAAATGATAACTTTGATAATGCTAACCGCTCCTTATGGTATATTCTGCTTAATTGCCAAAGTGTTTTCTGAACAGGGATTCTCAGCTTTTATGCCGTTGTTGAAGTATATGTTTGCAGTAATTATTATTTTAATGGTTCATCTAGCCTTTGTTTATTCAGCAGCTTTGAAAGTAATAGGAGGTTTGAGTCCTATTAAATTTTTCAAAAAGTTTTACCCTACTATGCTTGTTGCGTTTTCAACTTCAAGCAGTAATGCAACTATCCCGGTTACAATGAGTACCGTAGAAAAAAAGATGGGTGTTTCACGAAGCATATCATCATTTTCTATACCTTTCGGAGCCACAATCAATATGGACGGAACTGCTATTATGCAAGGAGTTGCAGTAATTTTTATAGCACAGGTATATGGCATTAGTCTGGGCATAGCAGACTTTTTATTAGTTATTTTAACGGCGACATTAGCATCAGTTGGCACAGCAGGAGTTCCGGGCGTTGGATTGATTACTCTTTCAATGGTTTTAACTCAAGTAAATTTACCTGTTGAAGGAATAGCTCTTATCATGGGTGTTGATAGACTACTTGATATGTCTAGAACTGCTGTAAATATATCAGGAGATGCAATAGTATCAATCATTGTTGCCAAGAGTGAAAACGAGTTTGATAAATCAATTTATGATAATCCGGACGCAGGCATTGAAGAAGAGGATTTAGATGATATTGAAGAACAAATTCAAAGCAATGTGGAGTTTATAAAAACAGTTGAACACCAATATGATAACGAACAGTAGAGGTTGATTATGACTGCAAAAAGAAAAAGTTCGTTAAACAAAAAACTCTTATTTGCTGTTTTAGCAGGACTATCAATTGGATTGATTGTTGGAGAGGATTCAGTCGCATTATTTTTAAAAGAGTTTGTAGTATTAGGAGTTTTAAATGTAATCGGGCAGATCTTTTTAAGAATCTTAAGTATGCTTTCTATACCTGTAATTATGATTACACTGATAAATGGAATAGCTAGAATCGGTGATATAAAAAATGTAGGTAAAATTGGTGGTAAGATTTTTTCATACTATTTATTAACAACATTTCTTGCTTCTGTAATGGCAATTATCTTTGCATTAATATTTGTGCCGGGAAATCAAGTAGTACCTGAAATTACTAAAGAAATTACTTTACAAACTCCGGCTTTCGCTAAAACGCTAATAAATATAATTCCTGAGAACCCTTTCAAATCATTAAATAGTGGTAATTTGTTACCATTAATCGTCTTTGCTGTTCTGATTGGTATTTCAATCTCAATGCTGGGTAAAAAAGTCTCTAGTACAATAAATCTATTGTATCAATTTAATAAATTAGTACTTAAGATGTTTCAAATCGTAATGGGATTTGCTCCTTTAGGTGTCTTTGCTTTAGTTATTAATGTCTTTGTTCAAGAAGGTTTTGATACCTACATTGAAGTCTATAAATATTTCATTTTAATCATCTTATTACTATGTTTACAGTTCTTTGGTATATATGGATTTATTGTTAAGTATATGATTAAAGCCGATTTTTCTATCTTTATAAGAAAATTTCGGGCTATAGCTTTGACTTCTTTTGCCACATCAAGCAGTAATGCCTGTATTCCGGTAACAATGTTTGCGGTTAGGTATAAATACGGAGTTTCAAGAAAGATTTCTTCTGCTGTCATACCTCTCGGAACAGTCATTAATATGGATGGAACAGCTATTATGCAATCGGTTGCTGTTTTATTTATTGCTCAAATGTATAATGTTCATTTCAGTCTATCAAATATGATACTTTTGGTCTTATATATTATCATTTCAACCTTTGGAACTGCCGGCATACCGGGTGCAGGAATTATTAGTTTAGGCGTGATTTTGACTGTTTTTAAACTGCCTTTATCAGGTATAGCTATTATCTTAAGTGTGGATAGATTACTTGATATGGTGAGGACAGTTGTTAATGTTGCGGGTGATACTGTTGGTGCTGTTTTGATTGCTAAATCAGAAAATGAATGGAATGTTGACATCTATAATAACCCTGATTCGGGAAGTGATGACTCATTGACTTTTGAACAACTTCAACAAGATATTATTGAACATAAAAGTAAAAACTAAATATTGTAATCCATAAGATATAATGTAATTAAAACTCCTGTTTAAAAACAGGAGTTGTTTGCAATAATTAATGAAATGTCTCATATAGTTTTAAAAATATTATTGAATATAAAATGCTTCTATTTGGTTATAGTGAAATATTTAATTATATCATAGGAGTTGTTAGAAAAAAATGATTTTGATAAAGAAAGAGCTTGAAGATAGCTATTTAACTATTAATAAATCATTTAAGATTGTTACAACTACTTATAACTTTACGATAAAAATGAAACCAAATTCATAGAGAGTTGTTCTATAGTGCAAAGTTAATGGAAAATTGATGGAGTTATCATGAATAAGAATTTAATAATAATAGGGTTATTAATCGTTAAAAATGAAGAAGATATTATTGAAGATACAATTATGTGGTATAAATCACAAAATATTGATGGTTTGATTATTTGTGATACAGGTTCTACAGACAAGACAATTGAAATAATTACTAGCTTTAAAGATGGTTTTATACTAGAATTTATTCAAAAAGATAGGTTCTTACAAAGCGAAATCAGCTTAGAAATGGCAAACTTCGCTTCTGAAAAATATAATGTTGATTGGGTTTTACCTTTAGACGCAGATGAGTTTTATTATCCGAAAAATGAATTTTTAAGCTTAAAAGACACTATTTCTTTGTTGGACGAAGGAGGATACTTTAATTTATATGTACCAAGAAAAAAATATTATCCAACAGAGTTAGACAAAGAAACTGATAATTTAATCCAAAGATTTAACTACTTCACTTATCAAACTAACTGGAAGGCTGTTGGCAAATACAATAATCCTATGGTCTTTGAACCGGGAAATCATCAAATATATAATTCTCATGATCGATATCCATTGACTATTGACAATCAATTATTAGAAGTAAGGCATTATGAAATAAGGTCTTATAAACAATTACTAACAAAACTTAAGCGGATAAATGATGTTTGGAAATATATATGGGATTACGATACAAATCAAAGAGGTCACTGGAATTATCTTTTAAAACATAAAGACAGAAACATTGAAGAAGTCGCACTTGAACTATGGAACAGTATATATAAAACAGAGAAACAAGTTCGAGAATTAGTAAAAGAACAAAAACTACAGTTTGATATTTCTTTATAATTAGAAAACGGCAGGGGTTAACCTGCCGTTAATATATTTCAGGGATTACCTGTATTTTTTAGTGATGAGCTTCTTTTTTAGTTACTTGTTCAGTCGCTTTTCCGTCAAACTGTGAGCGTTTAAAATAAACAGTATGTAGGAGTTTGTGGGCAAGTTCTGAGTTTGGTTTATCTAAGAAGTCTTCATAAATTTTAATTACTTCAGGATTGTGATGAGATTTTCTGATTTTAGCTTTTTTGTCATCATTGTAAAGACCTTCAGCACGCAAAGCGCGTTTTGCAAGATCATTTCCAATAGGTTGTCCGCCACCACCAACACAACCACCGGGGCAAGCCATAACTTCAATAAAGTGATATTCTGATTTGCCTGTTTCTTTGATTTGTTGGCGAACCTTATCCATTAAAACACGAGCATTTGACAAGCCGTGAGCAACTGCAATCTTTAAGTTTCCAAAATTTGGAATATTAATTTCAGCTTCTTTCACACCTTCAAGTCCTCTGACAGCTTTAATTTCTACATCTTCAAGTTCTTCTCCGGTCACAAGTGTATAACCTGAACGAAGAGCTGCTTCCATCACACCACCTGTTGCACCAAAAATAGTTCCTGCACCGGTGTAATAGCTCATTCCGTGATCCGGTTCTGTAGGTTCGATATTTTTAAAGTCGATACCTGCTTCTTTAATCATTCTAAGGAATTCACGAGTAGTTAAGACATAATCTGTATCTTGGAATCCTGAGTCTGACAATTCAGGGCGACGAGCTTCAAATTTCTTAGCAGTACAAGGCATGATAGCTACAGAAACAATATTAGCAGGGTCTATATTTCTTTGTTTAGCAAAATAAGTTTTTGATAAAACACCAAACATTGACATAGGTGATTTTGCTGTTGAAATACAATCAGCTAAATCAGCATAATATGTTTCCATAAATTTAATCCAACCGGGTGAACATGAAGTAATAAGAGGTTTTTGGATTCCTGCTTTTAAACGAGATACAAGCTCAGTTCCTTCTTCCATAATTGTTAAGTCAGCAGTAAAGTTTGTATCCATAACTGTATCAAAGCCGATAGCTTTTAAAGCAGCATACATCTTTTCTGTTGAAATTTCAGAAGGAGACATACCAAATTCATCAGCAAGAGAAACACGAATAGCAGGAGCTTCTTGAACGATTACATGTTTGGTTTCATCAAAGATAGCTTTCCATACCTGATCGATTTCTGAGCGTTCACTAAGAGCACCTGTTGGACAGTAAACTATACATTGACCGCAGTTCACGCAAGGAGAGTTTCCAATACCTTTCATAAAGGCAGTTTCTACTGAGCCTTCAAAGCCTCTGTTTACGAAAGTAAGTGCATTAACTGTTTGTACTTCGTTACATACAGTTACACAACGACCGCAAGAAATACATTTATTAGGGTCTCTTACAATAGCTACGCTTGTTTCGTCGATAGGAACTTTTTTAAGTAAAGGCTGTAAGTCATTGAGCTGGATACCCATATTATTGACAAGTTTTTGTAATTCGCATTTTTCATTAGCACTACAAGTAGGGCAGGAAACATCATGATTACTTAATAATAAACGCAATAATGTTTTACGGTATTCTCTTAGTTTTAATGTGTTAGTTTTTACAGTCATGCCGGGAGTTACCGGAGTTGAACACGCGCGTTTGGGTTGTGGATGACCATTTACTTCAACAACACATATACCACAATTTGATGTTGGTTTTAAATCAGGATGATAACAAAGAGCAGGAATATAAATGTTTGCTTTCTTAGCAGCTTCTAAAATAGTTAAAGAACCATCAACGGTTATTACTTTACCATCAACGGTGATTTCGAATGTTTGAGACATAACTTCTACCTCCGCAAGTCACTTTTTTTAATATCCCAATTAAGAAAAAGTAACCTTTATTTTTTTTTAATTACACACTATTAATCACTTACATAACAGTTATGATAGGAAATTTATCACTCATGCCATATAATGAAATCATTATTATAAATTCTCCAGATTTGTCAATCAGAAAATAAAAAAAATTTGCTTAAAGGATAAATAAATTAATCTTGTGACTTGCTTAACCTTATAAAATAATTTCAGGATACTTTTTCATTGACAAGTTTATTACATAATTTATCTTTTAATCATAAGTTTTTCAAAGGAATTAATATATGAAAAAAGATATCTTTTGTTCTTTTATCTGTGCTGTTTATAATCGAGAAAATTTCATCAAAAAGGCTTTAGATTCAATGCTTTGCCAGACAAGTAATGATTTTGAGATAATCATTGTAAACGATGGCAGTTATGATAATACTGAAAATATTATAAAATCTTTTGACAGTGAAAAAATAAAGTATTTTAAGACAACTCATTCTGGTTGTTGGAAAACAAAGAATTTTGCCATATCTCAAGCAAAAGGGAAATTCTTATGCTTTATTGATTCTGATGATTATATTTCAGAAAACTATCTGGCATCAGCAATCAATCTTA
>CAZJNG010000163.1:0-6000 GCA_964547265.1 uncultured Candidatus Cloacimonadota bacterium
AGGAACCGGGCCTGTTATTTCAAAAGTCTTGAACGATAAAGGATATAATGTTAAGATTTATGACCCTTTTTTTCATAATTACCCTGATTTTTTAAATAACAAATACAATTATATTGCATGTTGTGAAGTAATAGAACACTTTCATAACCCTTATCGAGAGTTTACTTTACTTAAAAACCTACTCTGTCCATCAGGCAAACTCTTTTGTATGACACATATATATAACTCACAAATTCCTTTCGCTAACTGGTATTATCGTAAAGACCCAACACATGTATTTATTTATCAACAAAAAACTTTACTATGGATAAAAAAACACTTTGGTTTCAAAGAACTCTCTTACAATGAAAGATTAGTAGTTTTTTCAATTTAATAATTTTAAAATTTTTATTGACAATTAGTTACTTTTCATTATCTTTACTAAAAACCAATGATAAAAGGAGTAGCTATGGAACACTTTATCGCAAACATAACAGATCTTAATAAACAAGAAATGGGCATTTTTTTAACTGAAATCTTTAATAATTCAAAAGAAACAGCAGAACGATTCTTTCAAATAATAAAATATGTAACAGAAACTAAAGATAATAAGTTAAAAGAATTATTTAAAAATTACCTCAACCCTAATTGGTTTGAAGAGCAAATCGCCAAAACAACAGCAATCTCTGAAGAACAATTCAACATTAATATTGAACTCTTTCAGAAAATTTTAAACACTATCCCTCAGACTTTAGAAGAGATGCTTAAAAATACAGAAATTGCAAAAAAACAGACCTTAGAGTTTCGTGAAGTTATGAAAGCAGGTTGGAAAGCTCCTGTTCAAACTGATCAGATGTCAGGAGTTCCGATTCCTCCAATCCATAAAAATGTCGAACCAAATCAGGAAATTGTCTCTTTACCCGAAGTTGATGATTCAATAATTGTAAACAGAGATATCTTTTACTGTATTAAAAATAGAGTAAGCAGAAGGAAGTTCAGTGATTCTAACATTCCATTAAAGGCATTATCTTATCTATTATGGGCTACTCAAGGAGTAACTCAGGTAATGTTTGAAGGTAAAATGACCAAGCGAGTATCTCCTTCTGGTGGTTCGAGACATCCTTTTGAAACTTATTTAGCAGTTAATCATGTCGATGACATCAAAGAAGGAGTTTATCGTTATCTCTCACTTGAACATAAACTTGTTTATCTTTTTGATACAGAAAACAGAAAAGAAAAAGTAAGTCAAGCTGCTTTAGGTCAAGATTTTGTAGGCAATTCAGCAGTAACTTTTATTTGGACGGTCATCCCATACAGATGCGAATGGCGTTATATGCTGGAAAGCAAAAAGATTATCCTTCAAGATAGTGGACATTTATGTCAAAATCTATATCTTGCCTGTGAATCTCTCGGACTGGGGACATGTGCAATAGGTGCGTATGACCAAATGTTATTTGATAATTTCTTACAGCTTGACGGTGTTGATGAATTTACTATTTATGCCGCTCCTGTCGGAAGGATAATGTAATTGTAGGTAAAATAATAAATTATACGAAATTGGTTGACAAAAAAATGTAAGTTATGGATTTTAGTCAAAAATACAATTACATATAAAGGAGAATTTATGTCTCTCAAAGATAAGGTGCTTGGTATCTTCAAAGAAATCAGCACTATTCCACGATGTTCAGGTAATGAAGCAGGGATTAGCCGATACTTGTTAGACTATGCAAAACAACAAAACTGGGAAGTTTTTCAAGATAGTGTCTTAAATGTTATCATTAAAGTAAACGGTAAAAATGAACTTAAAAATGCTCCGACAGTTATTCTTCAAGGTCACATGGATATGGTTTGCGTCAAAGAACAGGATTGTAAAATTGATTTTTCAAAAGACCCTCTTGAACTTTTCGAACAAGACGGATGGTTGAGAGCAAAAGGAACAACTCTAGGAGCAGATAACGGAATAGCTTTAGCTATTGCCTTAGCGATTGCAACAGAAGAAAATATCTCACACCCTCCTTTAGAATTACTTTTCACAGTCGATGAAGAAAGAGGCTTAACAGGAGCAAATGCTTTGCAAGAGAATATTTTAAAAGGTAAATATCTTTTAAATATTGATTCAGAAGATGAAGGAGTTTTTACTATTGGCTGTGCAGGTGGCAGGGATACACATATAGACTTGCCTTTAGAGTATTTACCAAATGAAAAAGGGTTAAGAACTTACGAGCTTATCATAGAAAAACTATCAGGCGGACATTCAGGTATTCAGATTAATCAACCCAAAGCTAATGCTATTCAATTAGCAACCAGAATCTTAAATATACTCTCTGAAAAAGTAAGTGATTTTCACTTATGTGATATTAAGGGTGGAATCGCTCATAATGCTATCCCTAGAGAAATAAGGGTAACATTTACAGGGTCAGATGAAGGTATGATTACTATGACATGTATAGATTTTTTCCAGACAATAAAAAATGAGTTTCAGGATTTTGAACCTGATATGCACTTAGCAATTACTAATACTCAAACAAGCGATAAGATAATGACTTCAGAAATCAGTCTTAAATGTATTCATTTGCTCAATGCCTTACCGCATGGTGTTTTTGGAATGAGTCAACAAATGAAAGAACTGGTTGAAACATCAAATAACTTGGCACAAGTACATATAAATAACGATAACTTACAAATATTACTTAGCCAAAGAAGCAGTGTTGGCTCAAAGCTTGATTTTTTGACAAGCAAAATAGAGTCAGTTGCTAAACTTGCCGGAGCAAAAGTAAAAACAGGTAACGGCTACCCTGCTTGGGAACCAAACTGGGAATCATCATTGCTCAAAAAAACAAAAACAGCTTATGAGAATCTTTGATAAAGAACCTAAAATAGAAGTTATTCATGCCGGTTTGGAATGTGGCGTAATAGGAGCTAAGTATCCCGGTATGGATATGATTTCTTTTGGACCAACGATTAAATCTCCTCATTCCCCCGAAGAAAGAATGAAAATTGAAGATATTGATAAAATATTGAAATTTTTATTTGAGTTATTCAGACTTTTATAGTATTATATATTAAAAGAAATATTGAGCGGAGGATTTAATGTTATATTTAGCACTTGTGATGGTTTCATCTCCTATCTTGATCATGATATTTTATATGTTTTACAAAAGTTATTTGTATTTTACTCAAGGTAAAAAAGAAGAGCAATTTCACTTAAATAATACCTTTGCTCCTGCAAATAAAATACAATCATATCCGGTACAAACACATGAAAAAATTTCTCAAGTAAGAGACGATGAAGACGAAATTACAGCAGTAATTACTTGTGCTGTAAACTATTACTTACAAAAAACATAATAAGGAGATAGATATGGCTCTTAAAAAAATCAGGTTTATGGATACCTCGTTTCGTGATGGATTTCAGTCTGTTTATGGAGCGAGAGTAGTCACAAAAGACTTTATCCCTGCTTTCGAAGCATCATTAGAAGCAGGTATTGACCATTATGAATTTGGTGGTGGTGCTCGTTTTCAAAGTTTATTTTTCTATACACAGGAAAATGCTTTTGATATGATGGACACGCTTAGAAAAATAGCCGGAGATAAAGTTAATCTGCAAACCCTTGCCAGAGGTATTAATGTCGTAGGACTGGCACAACAACCAAAAGATATAATTGAACTTCACGCTAAACTATTTAAAAAACACGGAACGACAACTATCAGAAATTTTGATGCTCTCAATGATATGCAAAATCTTGATTATTCAGGCAGATGTATTCATCAACAGGGATTACATCATCAAATCTCAATTGCTCTTATGGGTTTACCTCCGGGAATTAAAGACTCTACTGTTCATACTGCAGAATTTTATACTGAAAAAGTTAAAGAAATCTTAGAGCGAGATATTCCTTTTGATTCTATTGTTTTTAAAGATGCATCCGGTACTACTCCTCCACAAATTGTTAAAGATACAATCAAAAAAACTCGTGATATACTTGGCAAAGACAGAATAATTTGGTTCCATACTCACGATACTGCAGGACTGGGAACTTCTGCTATAATGGCTGCTGTTGAAGCCGGAGCAGATGGTATAGATTTATCAAAATCCCCTGTTTCAGGCGGAACCTGCCAACCTGACATCCTAACTGTTTGGGCTGCATTTAGAAATACTAATTTTACCCTTGATATAGATTATCAAAAAATCCTTAAAGCCGAAAGAGCTTTTGAAGAAGCAATGTCAAATTATTTATTACCTCCGGAATCAAGAGAAACTTCTCCGCTTATCGTACTCTCTCCTATGCCCGGAGGTGCTTTAACCTCTAATACAATGATGATGAGAGATACAAATACGCTACATCTTTATCCAAAGGTGATTGAGGAAATGGCAGAAGTTGTTGCCCGTGGAGGTTTTGGAACAAGCGTTACTCCTGTTTCTCAATTCTATTTCCAACAAGCTTATATGAATGTTGTTATGGGTAAATGGAAGAAAATCACTGACGGATACGGCAATATGGTCTTAGGTTACTTCGGAAAAACACCTCGCCCTGCTGATCCTGAAATAGTAAAAATTGCTTCTGAACAGCTGAAAAAAGAACCGTTTACAGGAAATCCTGTAGATATTTTAAAACCAGGCATTGAACCTACAAGAAAAACTTTGCAAGACAATAACTTACCTGTTACTGATGAAAATATCTTTATTATTGCAACCTGTAAAGATAAAGGACTTGAGTTTTTAAAAGGCAATTCTACTTTATCTGTTTATTACAAAGATAATCAGAAAAAAGAAGAAAAACCGGCCAGTGTGACTGTTGCTCCTGTCTCTACACAAAAAATTGTTGAAAACTTAATCGTTAATGTCAATGGTAAAGACTATCGCGTTTCAGTAAAACCGGATGATGGCACAAGTAAACCTGTCATACAACATCAACCGGCTCAGGTTTCAACTCCAAAACCGGTTCAAGCACCTAATCCGACTCCAAAACCTATTCAACCAAGCCCTGTTTCTTCAGGTGTAGAATCAATCAAAGCTCCCCTCCATGGTGTTGTCCTTAAACTTTTAGTCAAAGAAGGACAACAAGTTAGTGCAGATCAGGCTGTAGTTATACTCGAAGCCATGAAAATGGAAAACGAAATCTATGTTCATAAAGGCGGAATAGTTAAATCAATACATGTTAAAGAAGGTGATTCTGTTGAAGAAGGAAGACTTCTGATAACAGTAGGTTAAAACATATACTAAATATAAAAGGTGAATTGCAAAATTCACCTTTTTTTGATGCCTTGTAAAGTCTTTTTTAATCTTCATCCAATAAGCAATCTGACGATTCCCCCCGATTATATTGATAATCTTTTTTGGGCACCGGACGGCTCGTCCGGTCTCTCATTATGAATTTAGAATTATATTATTCTTAGTAATCTGCCGACTAGTTCGATCATTGCTTATGGATTAAAGCAATCAACAGGAGACCTCCAAGTTGGTTTTCCCTCTTGGAGGTCTCCTGTTGATTACAAGTACAATGCTCTGTTATTTTAAAAAGTTTCATCCAAGATAAAAGATTGCAAAATAATATAATAGCATGAAAAATGGAAATACAAAGCAAATATATCTCACTTTCCACAGATAAAAAACACCAAATTTTAACATTTAGTTTATGCAAACAGCAAATTAAACTATTTGTTATTAATTTATTATTATGCAATTAGATATACTTTCTATTTGCTTATGATTATTCAACATTTTTATATCAGTAGTGTTGACATTAGGATTCATAAAATAAGTAAATTTATTAGTAGTTTCTTTTAAAAAATTTAATGGTCTCATAACCCCGTTTTTCAGAGGCTGTCCCAAAATGTAGAATTGTTCAACAAGCACCCTTGCTTGTTGTCTCCTAAATTACTGAACATAAGTTACTTATGTTTTTAAGTGCAAACAGGGGTGTTTGTACAACATTGATTATAGGACAAGCTCTTCATAGGCTGTTCAAGGTTCATGAATGTAAACAAAATTTCAAGGAAATTTTGTCATCCTGAGCGTCA
>CAZJNG010000164.1:0-5954 GCA_964547265.1 uncultured Candidatus Cloacimonadota bacterium
TATAAATAAAGACAACTTTAATTGGATTGAATTCTTTGGAGATATAGCTTTAAATGGAGGCTCTAATGATTTTGAACAGTATTCAGAGCCCTTAAATAGATGGTACAAAGTTCATGTGTTTTCAACAGAAAAAATGTATTTTACAACATTATTTATTGATATTACTGAAAATAAAAGACAAACTGAAGAGTTAGAAAGTTTCTTCTCTGTTAATTTAGATTTGCTTTGTATCGCAGATATTGATGGAAATTTTATCAAAACCAATGAAGCATGGAGTGAAATTTTAGGATATACTACCAATGAACTTAACCATAGAAAGTTCTTAGATTTTATACACCCTGATGATCTTGAAGAGACTCTAAACGCAATGAAAACCTTAGGAACAGGTAAGAAAGTTTTACAGTTTGTGAACAGATACAGAAGTAAAGACGGCTCATATAAATTTATTGAATGGCGTTCTTTCCCAAAAGGTAAATTAATCTATGCAGCAGCTAGAGATATAACAGATAGAATAAAACTAGAAAAAGAAACAGAAGATGCTAAAAATCAACTTGAATCATTAATAAATAATATGCCGGGTATTACATTTCGTTGTAAAAATGACAATGACAGGTCAATGATTTTTTTGAATAAAAATATTGAAGAGATTGCAGGATATAAAATTGATGATTTAGTAGAAAACAAAAATATAACTTATGGTGACTTGATTTATGTTGAAGATCAACAACTTGTTAGAGCTGCAATTAATGATGCTTTAATGACTCATAAGTTTTGGGAAATAGAGTATAGAATTGTAAAAAAAGATGGAGAAGTAATCTGGGTTTATGAAAAAGGTAATGGAGTATTTGATAATGACAAATTACTATTTTTGGATGGTTTTATCCTTGATATAAACAATAGAAAACAAGCAGAATTTGCTTTAGCTGAAACTGAAGCTAGATTTCAAGTAATCTTTGATGAATCACCTGTCTCTACAATCATTCATGATAAAGATAACGGAAATGTTATTAAAGCAAACAAAGAAGCCCAAAAAGAACATGGAGATAGATTAAGCAGCATATCAAGCAAAACAATCTCTTCTGAATATCCCTACACTGAGAAAGAAGCTCTGGAATGGATAAAAAAAACAGTTACAGAAGGACCTCAACATTTTGAATGGAAGCACTATGATAAAGATGGTAATGAACTATGGAAACTCGTTTACTTAACCCCTATTATGATAAATAATACTCAGAGGATTTTAGCAACTTCAGTTGATATTACTGAAATGAAAAACTATCAGAAAGAACTGGCAAAAGAGAAAACAAGGCTAGTTGGCATAATCGAGGGTACAAATGTTGGCACTTGGGAATGGAATATCCAAACAGGTGAAACAATATTTAATGAACGCTGGGCAAATATAGTTGGTTATACATTAGAAGAAATCTCACCTGTTTCTATTGAAACATGGATGAATTTCGCTCACCCTGATGATTTAAACAAGAGTAATGAACTTCTACAAAAACACTTTAGTGGTGAACGAAAATTTTACGAATTTGAAAGCAGAATGAAACATAAGAATGGTCATTGGATTTGGGTATTTGACAGAGGAAAGGTGATTACTTGTACTGATGATGGTAAACCCTTGATGATGATGGGTACGCACATGGACATTACGGATAGAAAAGTAGCTGAACAAGAACTGCATAAAGCTAAAGAAGAAGCTGAAGCTGCCTCAAAAGCAAAATCACAATTTTTAGCCAATATGAGTCATGAGATCAGAACCCCGCTAAACGGAGTAATTGGTTTTACTGAATTACTAAAAAAGACACCACTGAACCATGTTCAAGAACAATATGTAAATAATGCAAATGTCTCTGGTCATACACTTTTAGGTATTATTAATGACATACTTGATTTCTCAAAGATTGAAGCCGGAATGTTAGAGCTTGAATATATTAAAACTGACATCATCAACTTGCTTGAGGATAGTATTGATATTGTAAAATATTCTGCTAATAAAAAAGATTTAGAGGTATTATTTAATCTTGATTTAAATATGCCAAGATATGCCTGGGTTGACCCTATCAGGTTAAAACAGATACTTGCAAATCTTTTAGGAAATGCTGTAAAATTTACTATTCAAGGAGAAATTGAGTTAAATGTTAAATTCATTCCAAAAGACAATTCGACGGGAATTTTTAATTTTATTATCAAGGATACAGGGATTGGAATTACACCAGAACAACAGCAAAAATTATTCAAGGCATTTAGTCAGGCTGATAATTCAACAACCAGAGAGTTTGGAGGTACAGGTTTAGGGCTTATTATTTCCCAAATGATTGCCAATAAAATGGGTAGTAATATCGAATTTGAAAGTACAAAAGGCATTGGAAGTAGTTTTTTCTTTGATCTTGAATTAAAATCTGAAAATGGAGAAAAAAGAAAAACATATATAAAAAACATCAAAAGATGTCTCTTGATAGATGATAATAAAAAAAATCTCTTAATACTAAGTCGTATGCTTAATCATTGGAGTATTGAATGTGAAACTAGCGATAATGGCTTAGATGCTTTAAGGTTATTAGAGCAATCTCAAGCTTTTGATGTGATTATCTGTGACTATCATATGCCATATATTGACGGTTTGGAAACTATCAAATTGATTAGAAAAAAATTTAATTATACTGCAGAAAAAATGCCAATAATGCTCCTACACTCATCTTCCGATAATCAAGAGCTGCATAATGCATGTCAAGAGTTAGAAATAAAATATCTATTGACTAAACCTGTTAAAGAGAATGATCTTTTTGAATATTTATCAAATATTTATGAAATCGAAACTGATTCTGTAGCGTCTGTAATAACTCCGGATACAAGTAAACATAATACAATGACATCCAAAATCTTAATAGCTGAGGATAATAAACTAAATATGATTTTAGTCGAATCAATAGTTAAGGATATATTGCCTGATTGTATTATTCTTAATGCTAAACATGGGCAAGAAGCAGTTGACCTTTATATTAAAGAGCAGCCTGATTTAATCTTTATGGATGTTCAAATGCCGATTATGGACGGGATACAAGCAACAATAAAAATAAGAGAGTTAGAAAAGGGTTCAGATAACAAAACAATTATCGTTTCACTTACCGCCGGTGCTCTTCAAGAAGAAAAAGAGAAATGTTTAAATGCCGGGATGGATGATTTCCTGACCAAACCTATAGAAGCTGAAAAAGTTAATGATGTTATTAATGCATATATATAATCAAATGATATTTTATCATAATGGAGAGAGCCTGTCTCAAAATGCAGAAAAGTTCTACAAGCTTCCAGCTTGTAGTTTTAATAAAATTGAAAATCTATTACTTAATGATTTGAGTGCAAGCAGGGATGCTCGTACAACAGTAGTTTTTAGACAGCCTGGAGATTAAATGGTTAGAAATATAATTTTAAGCTTATTGCTCTTACTTACTGTCAGTTACAATAATCTTTTTTCAGTAAAAGCTACATTTCCTCATAATAAACAAATTGTAGCCTACTATCCTAATTGGCAATGGTACAGGAGAAACAATCTGGTAAATCCTGAAAGTATTATCTATGAAAAATATACTGTTATTAATTATGCTTTTTTTCGTCCTATGAGTTCAGGGCATATTGTTTCTACTGATGAATGGGCAGATGAAAACTTGCTTTTAGGACCAAAGGTTTGGTGGCCGGAAGAATATAATGATTATAGCAAAAGCTTACCATATTTAGCAGAACAAGGGGGAATAGTGCTATTGCCTTCAATAGGCGGCTGGAATGATTCTTCTAATTTTCCGCTTATCTCAGCAGATCCTATAAAGAGAGAAATCTTTATAAATGATTGTATAAATCTGATACAAACTTATAATTTTAAAGGAATTGACCTTGATTGGGAGTATCCCGGCTATGCTCCTCATAATGGAAGTGAAAACGATATTGAAAATTTTACCTTATTAGTTCAGGAATTGAGATTTGCATTAGATGAGTTAGAAATTTTAAACAGTCAAGACTACTTACTAACTTCTTGTTTTGGAGCTTCATACAGCCATATGGCTAATATTGATTGGGAAAATATAGTGCCTTACTTAGATATGATAAACCTTATGACATATGATTTTTATGGTTCATGGGATGAGCTTAGTAATCACCATACTCCCTTATATCCTACTTTAAACGGAGATGCTGACTGGTGTGTGGATGGTGCTTTTAGTCTGCTTACTCAGAACTTTAATGTTCCGACAGAAAAGATAAATATTGGTTTGGCTTTTTATGGAAAAGCTTTGGCTAATTGTACTCAACTCAATGGATCACATACAGGTTATGATTCTGTTAATTTCCCGAGTGATCAAGGTCAACCACATTATTATACAATTATGGAAAATATATCTGATTTTGATTATTATTGGGATGATTCTGTGAAAAGTCCATATTTGCTTAGCAATACCTTAAATACCTTTGTCACTTATGACGATACTACCTCAATCAGATATAAAGCTGAATATATAATGAGTAATAACGCTATGGGAGCTTTGATATGGGAATTGACAGGTGATTATACAGAGTCTTTCTCAGGCTCAGGAATAATTTCTGAAACCCCTTTAGTTGATAAAGTTATTGAAACTTATCAAAACTGGGATGAAACAAATATATTTCAGGAAGATAATAGTTTGCCTGATTTTATGTTTTCTGTTTATCCTAATCCTTTTAAAGATAAAACAAACATTGAGCTAACCTTAAAAACTAATACTAATTTAAACATTTCAGTTTATAATATTAAAGGTCAATTAGTTAGAAAAATATCTGACAAATCGTTGTCTAAAGGAAATTATTCATTTTCTTGGGATGGCAAAGATTTTAATAATATGCAAGTCTCCAATGGAATTTATTTGATAAAACTTAAATATGATTCATATTCAAAAATATTAAAAACAATTAGAATGAAATAAAAAGAAAAATAAAAAAATAATTATGAAAATAAGAAAATGTTGTTATGATTTAAGTAAAGGAGGAGTCAATGAAAATATATTTATTGATAATTATGTTGGTTTTTTCAAGTCTAATGTTAGCACAGACTTTGTTATTTGAATGTGATTACTGGGCACCATACAATGCAGAACCTAATAGTGATGAGCCTGGATTTCAGGTCGAAATAGCTCAAAAAATCTTTGAAAAAGCAGGTTTTAAGTTTGAATACTCATTAGTTCCATTTACCCGAGCGTTGAGAAATGTTCAGGCAGGAGATGCACATGGGACTTTTGGATTGTATGAATCAGAAGCAAACTCAAATAATTTACTGCTACCAAAGAATCACTTAGGAATTGGCCAAACTTATTTTTATGTCTTAACTAATAATAACTGGAGTTACGACGGCATTTCTTCGCTTGAAAATCAAATGTTAGGTGTAATTCAGGATTACGAATACGATGATGGAGAACTTGATGAATTTATTGAAAAAAATAAAAACACTATGAAAGTTCAAGTTATGACAGGGGATAAAGCCCTAGAAAATAATATTCAGAAATTATTAAACAACAGAATTACTGTAACCTTAGAAGATGAAGCCGTGATGTCGTGGAAACTTAAAAAGATGGGTTTAGAAGGCAAAATTAAAAAAGCAGGCATTTTTGATGATTCTTATAAGATCTTTGTTGCTTTTACTCCAACTCGACCCGAACTTGTTGATATCTTTGACAAAGGTGTTGAGGAACTTAGAAAAAGTGGCGAATTAAAGAAGATTTTTGATAAGTATGGCATTGAGATGAAATAGTTTACACACTCTGAAACATATTCACAATTTTCAACGGAAAAACAACCGACCTCCAAGAGGGAAAAGCCTCTTGGAGGTCACTTGATTATTGCCGAAACTATTTTAAGAAGTTTTCTACAAGCTCTAATGAGGCTGTGCAAGGTTCATGAATGTAAACAAAATTTCAAGGAAATTTTGTCAT
>CAZJNG010000165.1:0-5945 GCA_964547265.1 uncultured Candidatus Cloacimonadota bacterium
ATTTTTATAATTAAAATACTATATCAAAAAATAATTGTCAAGAATTAACTTTGATTTTTGTTAAAAATTCCTGAAATTTTCAAACCATCAGTCGCTGAACTGATAATGCCTCCGGCATATCCGGCACCTTCTCCAACAGGATATAGATTTTTAATACCAGTTGAATTGTAATGAATACTGTCTCTTAAAATCCTGACAGGTGAAGAAGTACGGGTTTCAACACTCATTAAAATACCTTTTTTTAAAAAACTGCTATCCTTAAAACTTAATTTTTTATTAAAAACACTCAAGCCATGCTTCAATGAATCAGAAATAAATCCCGGTACTAAGTCCGCTAAATCTTTCTCAATACATCCGCAAAAATTTGAAGTGTTGTTTATCCCGGCTGATCGAGTATGATTAACAAAATCATAGGCATTCTGAGCAGGAGATAAAAAATTAAAATAATTATCTTTTTCAAGTTTTAATTGAAAATCAATACCGGCTAAAGGATGTTTACCAAAATCCTTCTTGTCAACAGTTACCACTAATGCACTATTTGAAAAAACATTATTTCTACAGGAATAACTCATACCATTCACTACCTGCCCGTCAAGCTCTGAAGAAGCAGGAATAACAAAACCTCCGGGACACATACAAAAAGAATAAATTCCTCGATTATTATAATTTGCTGTTAATTTATAAGTTGCTGCTCCAACAAGATTAAAATCAGTATTTTTTCCATAAAACAAATGATTTATATATTCAGCAGGATGCTCAATCCTAAACCCAACTGCAAATGGTTTATTTTCAAGAGGAACATTATTAATAAACAATTCATTGAAAATTTGTCTTGAGGAGTTACCAGTTGCTAAAATTACAATTTCAGGCTTATACTTAATATTATTTATTATTACTGACTTTAAAATGTTTCCTTCTATGCTAATCTTCTGTAGTTCATGCCTATAAAAAAACTTACATCCGGCCTTAATTAAGTAATTTCTAATATTAAGATTAATTTCTTCTAGTTTATCAGTACCTAAATGTGGTAAAGCATCAATTTTAATATCCCTGTCAGCACCAAATTTGATTAAGTAATCAAATACCTGTTCAGAATAAAAATTTCTATTTCTGGCAGTTAGTTTTCCGTCAGAAAAAGCTCCTGCCCCTCCTTCTCCAAACTGAATATTAGAATCAGTATCAAGTTTTTTTTCATCCCAAAACAATTTAACTTTTTCTTTACGCAAACTAAGATCATCACCCTTATCAAATAAATATGGTTTAAATCCATTTTCCACAAGCTTTAATGCAGAGAATAAGCCTGCAGGTCCCATTCCGATTATAAACGGATGCAAATCATGTAAACTTTTTTTTATTTCTGTTTCATCTACAATATCAGTATATTCAATAAAATCAGGGTGATTCGGTAAATTCACAGAAACTTTTATTTTTAAGGTATAAACGAACTTTAGAGCATTTCTTTTTCTTGCATCTATTGCTTTCTTTAATATTTCTATCTCTTCAATATTAAATACTTTAAGTTTATTATTAATCAACTTTGCAAAATCAGGTATTACATTTATATCAGTACTTATGTTTTTTACTATATAATACATACTTTATAATAAATAAAACCAGACCTAAGCCTGGTTAATATTAATAATTTTTAAATAAATCAAAATTAATGATTACTTTGATTAAAAATAGGAATAAACAATTATCCCCTGTTTTGCACAGTTTTAAAGCATTCTTTGCAAGTTTTAACTGTTGCTTCATCTACTTTTGTTTCATAAATTACCTTGATAGCGGTTCTTTTGCATATAGGACAAGTTCCTCTTCCTCTTGCAGGCACATTTTTCAATCCTTTACCTCTGTAATTTTTAGCCATATTTATCTCCCTTATAATTTTTTATAACATTATGACCATTTATTTTAAGTATCAGATTTGAGTCAAGGAAAATATCTTATATTTTTAAAATCAGATTACTTAATAGTATAAAAATCCATTTATACTAACAATTTTTAAAATATTAAAAAAATAATTTGCATATTTAACAAATAATATTATAATGTAGTTGATATAAAAAAAATGTATAAATGATTAAATTGTTTTAAATTTAGTAGTAGATAAAAATTTTTTTATTATGTAATATTAACATGATATAGCAGTTATTTATAAAAATTACAGTCAAATAAAGGAGGATTACTTATGGAAAACGAAAAAGGTAAGAAATTTTACGAACAAGCTAATTCAATTCATAACTTAATGATGAACTTTGAGTTCATGTATAAGCAATGCCTTAAGCTTGGAAGAGTAGAATGTGATTTGTTACAGTTCCTGTTACGCGAAAAAAGAGCTGTAAGCATGAAGGAAGTAGCTCAGTTTATGGATGTTTCTCACAGTAGGATTACACACTTAATGGATAGCTTGATCAAGAAAAACTATCTAAAAAGAATACCTTCAAAGGAAGACAGACGAGTATTCTATGCAGAAATAACACCGGACGGTAAAGAAATTGCTAAGAAATACAAAGAAAAAAACATTAAAATGTTTGAAGATTTCTTGAAAAAAATGCCGGAAGAGCAAATCGAACCTATCTATGATACTCTTACTTATTGGAAACAATTCCTAATCAAAATGAACGAAGTATTAATGGATTCAAGAAATGCATAGTATTGAACTGGAATGGAAAAAAGCCATAAATTTCAAAGTAACACAAGACGGTCATAGTTTTGATATTGACGGTTCTGAAGAATTTGGCGGACAAGATCTAGGGCCAAGACCAAAAGCACTTTTATTAAGTGCTCTTGCAGGTTGTTCAGGCATGGATATTGTATCTATGCTAGAAAAAATGAAATATCAAGATTTTACTTTCAAAATCAAAGTCAATGCAGAACTTAACACCGAACACCCCATAGTTTACACACAAGCAAATATTACTTATTATTTTGAGGGAGAAAAACTTGATGCTAAAAATATTATTAAGGCAGTCAAACTGTCCGAAGAAAAATATTGTGGTGTCTCAGCCATGTTAGCAAAGGCTTTTCCTATAACAAGTGAAATATTTGTCAATGGAGAGAAAATAAAATGACCAATCAAAAACAAAGTCTCAAACTTATATTTTTACTTAGTCTCTTATTTATTGCCGGTTTATCATTGTTCGCTGATGAGATGTGGTCAGAAGATTTTAAACAAGTTTTAAAACTTTCTGAAACTACTAATAAACCAATCCTAATTAACTTTACAGGCAGTGACTGGTGCGGATGGTGTGTAAGATTACATGATGAAGTATTCAGCAAAGATGAATTCAAAAAATTTGCTAATGAAAATTTGATTCTTTTTAAAGCAGACTTCCCTAGAAACATCAAACAGTCTGCAGAACTAATAAAACAAAACAGAGAGTTACAGAAAGAATACGATATTAAAGGTTTTCCAACAATAGTTATTGTTGATAAAAATCAAAAAATTATAGCCCGGACAGGTTACAAACAAGGTGGTGTAACCGAATATATTAAACATTTAGAAGAATTATTAAAATAACCCGGAGGAAAATATGAAGAACGACACTGGAAAAAGATTTTACGATGCTACAACCAGCATACATAATATATTAACTCATTTTGAATATGCTCACCAACAATGCCATAAACTTGGCAGAGTTGAGTGTAATTTGTTGCAATTCCTTTTAGTAGAAAATCGCCCATTAAGTATGAAAGAAATTGCTCAACACATGAATGTTTCACATAGCCGAATAACTCATCTTATGGACAGCTTAATAAATAAAGACTTTATAAAAAGGGTTCCTTCTGAAGAAGATAGAAGGGTTTATTATGCTCAAATTACTCAAAAGGGTATTGACAATGCTAACAAATATCGTGAAAGAAATATAAAAATGTTTGATGATTTGATAAACGCTCTGCCTGAAGAAGAGCAAACAAAGATATTTGATTCATTAGATAATTGGAAACATTTCCTTATTAGAATGAGAAGAGAAATGAGAGAAATTCATTTCTTCTAAAAATATACTCAAATAATTATTAAAGGCTGACAGTGTCAGCCTTTTTTTATTTCTTAGGTTCTTGTAAAGAAACAATATCTCCTTCAACTAAACCATCTAAGATTTCAACTTTTTGCATATCATTGATTCCTGTTCTGATTAAAGTCGATGTATTTATTGAGTCATTAACAACCTTATAAACAATGTCATTTCCCGAGTTATCACTAAAAATTGCTCTGATTGGAATCGTTAAAATATCTTTTCTGGTTTCACCTATAATGCTCACATTGGCAGATAAACCTGGTCTTAATCGACTATCTTTTTGAAGAATTTCAATCTCAAGAGGAAATACTTTAACATTATTCTCAGATTTTGCTTGAGCACTTATCTTTGAAATCTGTCCGGTAAAATCATCATAAGGAAAGGCATCTATGCGAATATTTACGGAAGAACCCTTGCGAGTATCAGAGACATCAGGTAATTTAGAAATATCAACTTCATTTATAGATGTCTTAACTATCATCTCATTTAAATCTGCTATTTTAAACATAACTGTTCCCTCACTGAAAGAACTAGTGCTTGATTGAACCATCTCACCTACTTCAATCAATCTTTGAATGACTGTACCGGAAGTAGAAGAGTAAACTCTTGAAACATTATCTATAGTTTCAATATCTTCGATAAGGGAAAACTGTTGTCTGGCAATATCTAAATCAAGTCTTGCCTTTTCAACATTGTCTGAAGCAGTTTCTAAATCATCGGAAGAAATAAATTTTTTCTCAAATAATAAAATTGCTTCTTCATGGTTCTTTTGAGCATTTTTATATGATATCTCAGCCCGTCTTAGTTCATTCCTGACATTAGCAATTGTTCTGGCTTGATTATAATCAGGCTCTATATCTGCAATTAAATCTCCTGTTTTAACAAAATCATTTTCATCAACATAAAGTTTTATAACCTTACCTGACACTTTTGACTTAATAGAAACAACAGATTTTGGTTGTATTTCGCCGGTTTCTTCAATTTTTATACTAATCTCACCTCTTGTTACCGGAACTTTCGGAATACTCATCATTGATGTAGGTGATTTATCTTTTTTTATAAAAAAATAACCGACTATAGCTATGACAATTACAATACTTATAATTACTATTTTTTTCATTTTTTATACCTCACTTATATTAATGTTTACCATAAACCTAAAATCAAGTCTGATTTTATATAATTTAATTCTTCTTGTTTTTTTATAAGAGAATAATATCTATTAACAAGTTGAATTTCTGATTCAAGGTATTGAATTCTTGCTTTATCCAAATCTAATGAACTAATAATTCCAAGGGCAAATCTTTCTTCTGCAATCTGTAAATTTGTTTTAGTTAGTGCATGTTTTTGCTCATATAGTGAATATGTATTATATATAAGCTCTTTATCTTTTTGAGTTTGAGCAAAAACTTTTTTTGTTTCATCAATTAGATTATCTAAATCTAGTTTTTCTGTCATCAGATTTCTTTTTGCTATCCGATAACTAAAACCTCTGTCAAAATGATTTAATAATGGGTATGAAAGGTTAATAGAAAAAGTATAAGAATCTTTATAATTACCTGTCTTAAGCAAATCAAAAACTTTATCATCTACAGCATAAGTATTCCAACTGTAGTTTAATGAAATATCAGGAAATAAACTCAAGTATTGCTGAGTCAATGAAGTCTTAGACTTTTGATAGCTTAACGAAGAAGACTCGATGTTCAGGTTGGCATCGAAATCTGAATTACCCATATCTATTTCAAAATCATATATTTCCAGCTCATAACCTTTATCTTCCATGTTTATCATAAAAAAGAGATTTTCTCTTAATTTTTGATAAGTATTATTCAAGTCTGTTAAACGAATAAATGAATCTAAGGTATCTATTTGACTTTGCTGAACATCAAAAATTGTCTTTCTGTTACTTTGATATTGAATTAAAAC
>CAZJNG010000166.1:0-5923 GCA_964547265.1 uncultured Candidatus Cloacimonadota bacterium
TATTTCAGCTTTTGGACTAGTTAGAGGTTTTACTTCAGGATTAACCGGTTTTACAGTTT
Organism: uncultured Candidatus Cloacimonadota bacterium; assembly: GCA_964547265.1. Taxonomy (GTDB): domain Bacteria; phylum Cloacimonadota; class Cloacimonadia; order Cloacimonadales; family WRIO01; genus JALNXV01. The sequence continues at coordinate 60 of CAZJNG010000166.1, forward strand.
CTTGCTTTGGATTTATCTCTTGATTGGCAGAAATAAAATTCTTTGCATCATTTGGCAATTCTTTTACAATGTTTTGTTTTAACTGATTTTCTCTACCAACGCTGTTTTCTTTTCTTGATTTGTTTTGTTTGGAAACTTCTAAATTCTCTTTAATAATAGAGTGTAAGTATTCACTATCAGTAATTTGAGAGTTACCTTTCAACATTTTCCTCTGAGTGAAACTTGGTTTAGTAATATGCTCTTGATTACTCAAATCGTTTTGATTATTGTTTACTTTCTTTGAAATGTTAATAATTTCTTCATTTAAGTTTTTATCTTTAAGTCTTTGAAAAATTTTATCGATCTCTTGTAATCTTTGCTCATCATTATTCTGAATAAAATTTCCTGTTACTGAGTCTTTAGCTTTAATAAATTTATTATTAAGAGAATTATATTCCGCGTTTAATTTTGAACTTTCTTTTTCATAGTTAGTAACAAGATTTCTTTTTGGGCTGTTATTTAAAGGCTCTGGTGTTATTTTTGCATGTTTTTTTATAATTTCAGGGTTATCATTTATAGTGTTATTTGAAGATGAAGTTTCTTCTTTGACTTTTAATGAGTTATCAGTTTTATTCTTGAATGATATATGTTTATCATCTGAAACTGATTTCTCGGGTTTCAATCCATTTCTTTCATGAAATTCTTTTTGTAATGAGTTCTTTTTTTCATTTTGTTTAAGAGATTTATTTTTAGATTTGTTGAGTTCTATATTATTTTCATAGTATGATTTTGTTATTTTTGGATTATTGTCATTCACCTTATTATTTGATAAAACATTTTCCGTATTATGTTTTGCATAATTTATAACTTCCTCAGTATTTTTTATATTGGAGTTTTGCTTTTGATGAATAGCAACTTGTTCTTTTTTATTTAAGTTAAGAGTTGAATGATCAGCCTTACCTTTAAAATTATTACCAGCAATATTTTTTTTGATTATAGGAGTAATTTTTGATACTTCTTGATTACTTTGACTATTCAAATGAGTTTCTGATTTTTCTGATGTATTATAAATCTTATTATTCAGAGATTGAGGTATATCGTTAGTATTTCTATCTAAAACTTTTTGATTAGAATTAGTTAACACCTTCATAGAAGTAAAATAATTTTCTTTTACTTCCATGCTGTTTTGCTTATAAAAAACATTAACGGGTGTTTCTTTTATGTTATCATTTACTGTTTGAATTTTATAGTTTCTTTCATTTGCCTTGCTTTGAATATCCTTAGATTTGAAATTTTTATTCATATGAATATTTACTTGTTTTTGTGGGGTATTTATTAAGTTAGAAGCTTGATAATCTTTTTGAAATTCGGGAGGTTTAACCTTACTATCAATGTTTTCAACATTATCTGCAAAGACGTTTAGTTGTATATTATTATAATTTTTTTCTTTTGTTGGTTGTTTTTTATCTTCTTTTTTAGGTGAGTTGTTTAAGGTTTTATATTTAACTAAATTTTTATCAGTTTTTGATGTGTTAAACTCTAACATATCTAATTGTAAAAACTGTGTATTAATGCTTTTTTTATCATTAACTTGAATGGTTGATTTTATATTTCTTCCAATAACTCCAGCATTAGAAAACTTTATCTGAGATATTCCGGCTTCGCATCCAACATTTGATTCAGGATTAATTACACTTTTAAGAGTATTTAGTGATTTAAAATATGAAGTAACATCTAACATACTTTGATTATCATTAATAAAAATCTCAATCTTATTTTCAGAAGCTAGCTGAACCAAGTTTTTCAAACTTATTTTTTTGGGTAATATTACTTCCATTTGGTTATCTTTATTAATTTTCAAGAAAATTTTATCAAAACTTTGTTTATCAGTACTTGATACTTGATTATTCTGATTTTTTGGATTAATATCTCGAAAACTGCCTTGTACGATTTGTTGTTGATTATTAACTACTTTACTTTTTGTAGTTATTTTATTTTGTTTCTCACCTTTTAATATTTGATTAGATAATAACATAATTCACCTCAATTGATTAATAGAAGTTGTGAATACTGAGTGGCAACAGCAGGAGGTAAAGCTGCCAATACCTGAGCTACTTTTCTTTGATTCATATTTTTTAATATTTTAACTGATTTTTCAGGAGACATATTTTGCATTAGTTGTGCAATTTTTTTTGCATCCATATTATTATAAATTCTAGCTATCTTTTTATAATCAAGTTGTTCGTCATCTTCAAAAGGTGGGTTTAAAACAAGAGTTAATTCTTTTTCAAGATCAGTAATCTTATCTCTTAAATCATTAATTATCATTGCTTGATCTTGTAATTGCTGATTTTTCAAGTCAATAGATTGCAATAATGTATTATTATCTCTAAAAACAAGTGATGCAACTTTCATTAAAGAATCAACTTTTGAGTTCATTACAGTAAGAGTTGAATCCATGATTTCCTGAAGAGTCCTTTTATCTGTAACTCTACCCTGTCCTGAATACAATTCTTTAATTCTTTGAGCTAATTCTATATAGTTAGCCTCATGTTCTTTTAATTCTACCTGAATATCTCTTCTATTCAAAAAAGTAGGGCGGTCAAAATCAGTAACCTTTAGAGCATCCTTTGCAATAGATAAACTATCATCAAAAACCGCTAGAGTATCTGAGACTAACTCTTCGCTGATCGTTTTAGTTTTTTCATTCATAATATAAACATAACCTAGCATAAAAACATTAAAAAGTAATGAAATAAGAAATATGATTATATAAATTAGAGAGTCTTTACTCATTTATACATTCCTTCTTTTAGTCTATGATTTTGGATTGATATCTCATCAATAAATATTTGTTGTTCTTTATTATATTCTTTTTTAAATTCTTCGTATTTAATCTCTTTTAATCTTTCTAATGCTTTTTTTTCTTTAGATTTATTTAAAAGTTGGTCTTTAATTTTCATTTCATTTAGTCTTAAACTACATAATTCTTCTTTAAACGAGTCTTTTTCTTTATCTAAGCACTCAATAAATCTATAATGTAACATTATTTCAACAGAATTTGAGACTTTAAGACTTAAACTTGTGACATTTTTTCTTTCATCAGAAATTTTTTCATTTATAGAGGTAATTTTTTTCTCAGTTTCAGTAATTTGATTCTGAACCAAGAGAAGATTCTTTTGTATTAATTTTTCTTCTATCTCTTTTATTTCCAAAACTTTTTCTAAAGAAAATTTAAACTTTTTCATTTTACACCTCTTTTATATCAATGTAGGATATAAATGCAATGCTTATGCCAATGGCAAAATTGATTATATTTCAACTAATTAGAAAATGTATAAAAAAAAGCTTGCCATAAAAACAACAACATATTATAAGTGTCCTAAATACAAAAAAAAATGGAGGATAACATGGAAAGAATTCACAATTTCAGTGCAGGTCCCGGCGTGCTACCTGAAGAAGTACTTAAAGAAGTACAGGCAGATTTATTCAATTACAAAGGTAAAGGTTTATCAGTAATGGAGATGAGTCACCGTTCTAAAGAATATCAAGAGATATTTGATGATGCTAGAGCTACAATGAAAAGAATTTTAAATGTTGGTGATGATTATGAAGTATTATTCTTACAAGGCGGAGCTCACACACAATTTTTAATGGTTGCTATGAATCTTATCCAAGAAGGTAAAGTTGGAAATTATGTTTTAACCGGAGAGTGGGCAAGTAAAGCGTATAAGGAAGCTAAGAAAATTGGTAAATTAACTCATGTCGCAGCAAGCTCAGAAGATAAAAATTTCAGCTATTTACCAAAAACATTTAATCTTTCAGATAATGCTGCATTCTTACATTACTGTAGTAATAACACAATCTTCGGTACCGAGTATCGTAATGACAGTATATTTCCGACAAATGTTCCATTAGTCTGTGATATGTCTTCAGATTTTCTATCAAGACCTTTAGACACTAAAAAATATGCTCTTATTTATGCCGGAGCACAAAAAAATATCGGTCCTGCAGGTGCTACTGCTGTGATAGTTCGTAAAGATATTATCGAATCATTCAATACAGGTTTGCCGACTATGTTGACTTACAAAACACATATTGATAAAGATTCTATGTATAATACACCTTCAACTTTCCCTGTGTATGTTGTTGGATTAGTTTTAAAATGGATTGAAAAACAAGGCTTAGAAAACATAGAAAAAAATAACATTTTAAAAGCAGGTTACATTTATAATGTAATTGATAACAGTGAGTTTTATACCGGCACTGTTGCTAAAGAAGATCGTTCTTTAATGAACATTACTTTTAGACTTCCAAATGAAGAGTTAGAAGCTAAGTTTATAAACGAAGCTAAAAAAGTTGGTATTTCAGGAATTAAAGGTCACAGAAGTGTTGGCGGATGTCGTGCTTCAACCTATAACGCTTTACCAAATATAGCTTGTGAAACTTTAGCTCAATTTATGGTTGATTTTGAAAAAGTAAATAAGTAATTGTAAACTAATAAAAGATTTAGAGATGTCATTTGGCATCTCTTTTTTTTATTACATAAAAAGCAGGTTCGTATGAACCTGCTTAATTTCTAAAGAGCTTTAATTTATAATGCAGCTTGTGCAGCGGCAAGTCTTGCTATAGGAACTCTAAAAGGAGAACAGCTTACATAGTTCATGCCAACTTTATGACAGAAAACTACAGAAGCAGGGTCTCCACCATGTTCTCCACAAATACCTACTTTAAGGTCTTTTCTTGTTGATCTTCCTCTGCATGTACCCATTTCAACAAGTTGTCCCACACCTTCTTGATCTAGAGTTTGGAAAGGATCGCTTGGTAAGATTCCTGAATTTGTATAGATTGGCAAGAATTTACCTGCATCATCTCTTGAATAACCAAAGGTCATTTGAGTTAAATCATTAGTACCAAATGAGAAAAATTCAGCTTTAGCAGCTATTTTGTCTGCAGTTAAAGCAGCTCTTGGTATTTCAATCATAGTTCCAATCATATAGTCGATACGATCATTTCTTTCAATAAAAATCTTTTCAGCAGTTTCTCTGATAATTCTTTCCTGATTTTCATATTCAGCCAAAGTACCAATTAAAGGAATCATAATTTCAGGTTTTGCGCTTATATTTTTAGTTTTCAAATTTAGAGCTGCTTCAATGATAGCTCTTGTTTGCATTTCGGTAATTTCAGGATAAGTAATACCAAGGCGACAGCCTCTATGACCTAACATTGGGTTAAATTCATGAAGAGATTCGACTTTATGGCGAATTTTTTCAAGAGAAATGCCCATTTCATCAGCCATTTCTTGTTGATTTTTTTCTTCATGAGGTACAAACTCATGTAATGGAGGATCTAAAAGTCTAACCGTTACAGGTAAATCATGCATTGCTTCAAAGATACCTTCAAAGTCTTCTCTTTGATATGGCAATATTTTATCAAGAGCTTTTCTTCTGCCTGCCTCATCGTCAGCAAGAATCATTTCTCTCATTGCTTTGATTCTGTCACCTTCAAAAAACATGTGTTCAGTTCTGCATAAACCAATACCTTGAGCACCGAATTCTCTGGCTACTTTTGCATCTTTAGGTGAATCTGCATTTGTACGAACAAGCATTGTTGTGTGTTTATTACAAAGTTCCATAAGTTTAGCGAAATCACCTGAAAGTTCAGGAGTTTTAGTTTTTAGCTGACCTTCATATACTTCACCGGTGCTACCGTTAAGAGAAATAAAATCACCTTCTTTATAAACTTTACCGTTAGCAGTAAGGGTTCTTTCTTTATAGTTAATTTGGATTGTTCCGGCTCCTGAAACACAACACTTACCCATACCTCTGGCAACTACTGCTGCGTGTGATGTCATACCTCCGCGAGCAGTTAAGATACCTTCGGAA
>CAZJNG010000167.1:0-5899 GCA_964547265.1 uncultured Candidatus Cloacimonadota bacterium
CTTATTGGCGATAATTATCACTATTAAAATAACAAAAAAATTAGAAATTTAACTGTGGAAAGCCAGATCTAAATAAATATTTGATTTAATAATATAACTTATCAGTTCTGATAATCTATCAGGAATCTTGTTTTAGAGTTAAAAAGAAAGTCGCATTTCATATTTAATATTTTTTTTCAAATAAGAATGCGACTCAAGTCATGGAGTTTTCCCGGTTTATTCGATTTCTCTTCTTTGGATAATAAAAGCTGCAATGGTAAATAAAACAACAGATAAAACAAGTTTTTCTATAGTTTCTGATGAGAAGATATTATTCCAGTTAGTGACAATAATGTCTTTCGCATAAGGTTCGTAACCCAAATTGTCAAAATTTATACTAAATCTCGGAATTACAAGATTAAAAATATATTTTTCAACAACATTTAAATACCGCATTAAATTATTACCAAAGATTAAGGCACTTAAACTTATAATGATTTTATATACAATGTAGGATAAAATAGCGTATGATGTTGTTTTATTTTTAAATATAGCGGCAAAAAACCAACATATTGAATGTATTAACAGCATACTGAAAAATATTATAATGAAGTTTTGAACAAAACCTAATAAAATGTAACCTAAATGAATTTTAATGAAAAATGAGGCAATGATTGCATTAATACCGATGTTTATCAAACTAAGTATGATAATGCTAATGGATGTAATACTAACAACAAAACCTATTTTTGTAAGAATTTTTTTAATAAAATTAACCGGCATTGTGCTATAAAACAGGACACATTTATTTTTATAATCATCATTGACCGTACTCACAGAAACACTTGTATAAGTAATTACTGTTAAAAAGGCAGGAATCACAGTGAGCATTGCACCTGCTAACCAAAAATATATATTATGTATTCCTGTGCTAATTTTTCCGATTTCGGTATTTAACAGCTGAATGTCAGCTTCACCTTTAAAATATGCAAGAATAAAGACTAACAGCATCATTAAATATATACCGCCTTGAATGTAAAAAGGCATTAATATAGCATTTTTTTGTGTTCTGAATTCTTTCATTATCAATGCTTTAATCTGTGACATTATAACCTCCTGTTAAATCTAAGAATATTTCTGAAGTTTGTGGTCTGCTGTATTCTGCTCCGTCAATTTTTATTTCAGCAGGTAAGATAGCAGACATAAAGCCGAGTGTTTTGGTCTTATATTTAGGTTTATATTGATTAAATTCTGAAGCTCTTTCAATTGGTAAAGTAACAATGTTGTACTCAGATTTAAGTTCGTCTAAATCTTTATGTATAAGTAATTTCCCATTATCTATTATGATGATTTCTTGTAAAAGTGATTCAATCTCCTCTATTTGATGGGTTGAAATTAATATCAGCTTGTCTTCATTAAAGAACTCACTAATAATTGTATTAAAGAATTCTTTTCTAAAGGCAATATCAAGTCCAATTGTTGGCTCATCTAGCAAGAGAATGTTAACATCTAAAGAAAGTGTTATTAGAAGATATAGTTTAGTTTTCATACCTTTGGAAAGTTTACCAATCTTCTTATCTAATGGTAACTGGCTTATTGTTAATAACTTATCAGCCATAACCTGATTCCATTTACTATGTACATTGGAGACATATTCGATAACTTGTCTAACCGTTAATCTGTTGTCTAGTTCATTTACATCGGGAATAAATCCGACATTATTAAATATATCAGAGTCCTGATGTATAACTTCTTCATTATTGATAAAGATTTTCCCTTCATATTTTAAAAAGCCTAAAATACATCTCATTAAAGTAGATTTACCTGCTCCGTTTTTTCCCAGTAATCCGATAATCTTGCCTTGTTTTAAGCTTAGAGAAATATCATTTAATGCTTGAAACTTTTTATAAAATTTGTTTAAATTATTAATTTTGATATACTCTTTTTCCTGATGATCAGACATAATATTGTCTGTTTCAAATAAGTCATTGTAAGTGTTATTGATAAACATAATTAACCTCCATAAACTTGGTTTATTAAATCTTCTAAAGAATTTCTATCGAAATCTAATAACTTTGCTCTTTCAAGCGATGGTTTTAATTCTTCGATAATAAAGTTGTTTAAACGACATTTTTTAATTAATTTATTGGCATCTTTACTAACAAAAATTCCAATACCTCTTTTTTTAAACAAAATTTGTGAATCTACAAGTTCACTTAGAGCATTTGAAACAGTTATTGGGTTAATTGAATAGATTTTAGATAAATTTCTAATAGAAGGAACAGCTTCTTCTTCTTTAAGCACATTATCTAAAATTGCTTCTTCAATCTTCTCTCTTAGCTGGATATACAAGGGTTTAGTATTATTAAACTCATTCATGTATCCTCCTTTTATTTATTACGCTTATACTGTCATGGTCAACTATAACAGTATAGCAAAATCTGTCAAGAAAAAAATAATAAAAAAAAATATTGACAAGATGTTTTTAAGAATTATCATGTTCGTAATAAGTTATTAGGAGTCTGAAATGTTTAAAGATTTAGTTAAAAAAGCTCGTAGTGTTAGACGGTTTATTAATGATTATAGGATTGAAGATGAAGTTATTTATGACATCTTGGATACAGCAAGACTTACTCCTTCAGCAGCCAACAGGCAACCTGTAAAATTTTTCATCTCAAATAATCAAGATTTAAATAATAAAATATTCCCTTGTGTAGGTTGGGCAGGATATTTACAAGACTGGGTTGGTCCGGAACCTGAAGAACGACCAAGTGCATATATAATTCTATTCACAGAAATGCAGTTTGCACCTCATCTGAGTATTGATCCCGGTATTATTGCTCAAACAATCATGTTAGCAGCTGCAGAAAAGGAACTTGGTTCTTGCATGATAGCTTCAGTAAATAAAAATAAATTAAAGAAAATCGTTCATTTACCTCTGGAATATGAGATATTGCTTGTTATGGCTTTAGGTAAACCTAATGAAACAGTTGTATTGGAAGAAGTTGATGAAACAGGTTCTATTAAATACTGGAGAGATGACAAAGGTATTCATCATGTGCCAAAAAGAAAACTTGATGATTTAATTTTTAAATACAAGAAATAGATAACAAGACATTTAAAGGATAAATTATTTATGAAGTTAAACATTTTAAAACAAGTTATGATGAATAAGGTTTTATACTCTCTTCTCCCGATAATAATATTTAGCATATATTTGTTTGGCTGGAGAGTTTTGAGTGTGATAATCTTTACAAATGCAGTCTCCTATTTGACTGAATGGTTTATGATTAGAAAAAAGCCAAATGCAAAGGTTTCAATGGCTGTATTTGTAACTGGTACCTTATTGGCTCTAACTTTACCCCCTTCTATTCCTTTGTGGATAGCCGGAGTAGGAGCTGTTGTAGGTGTTATCTTTGGTAAAATGGTTTTTGGAGGTTTTGGTGCTAATATTTTTAATCCTGCAATTGTAGGCAGAACATTTATTTATATATCATTTCCTCAGGCTATGACAGTAAAATGGCTCACTCCTTTTAGTGGTTTTCCCGGAGGATTTACAAGGTGGGGCGGAGGCATTAATAGTAATCTTATAACTTCTGCATCTCCAATGTCTGCTCTATCTGAAGGAATAACAGAACCTCTATCAAATCTTTTCTTTGGATTTATACCCGGTTCTATGGGGGAGACTTCTGCATTATTAATTGTAGTAGCGGCTATATACCTGATTTTTACTAAAACAGCCAAGTGGCAAGCAATGTTATCATGTCTTTTAGCCTTTGTATTGTTTAATGCTTTGTTTAATCCTGAAAACATTGTTAATAATATCTTTTCAGGTGGAATCCTCTTTGGTACAGTCTTTATGATAACAGATCCTATATCAATGTCAAAAACTAAACAAGGTATTTGGATTTATGGACTTATAGTTGGATTTCTAACAGTTTTTATAAGGAAATTCTCATTATTTACTGAAGGGTTTATGTTTGCACTTTTACTAGGAAATACTTTCATGCCTATTATAGATTATCTTATACAGAAATCAACCTCAAAAAAAGCTAAGCAGGTGAAATAATGACTACAGAAAAATCTTTTATTGATTCAAAAATATATCCTATAATTTTTATAATCATTCTTACTGCTTTTTTTACAGGAATGTTAGCATTTTTTTACCATTCAACCAAAGAACGAGTACAGTTATACAGCGAACAGAAGTTTCAAGAATCAATCCTATATTTATTTGAAATACCGGTCGTCGATTCTAATCAAACTCAGGCAATATTTAATAATCACATTAAAACACTAATCCAAAGTAGCGATAAAGACTCAATAAAATACTATCAAGCGAGTAAAGATGAACAAGTCTTAGGTTATGCCTTTGTCATACATGGTAATGGTTTATGGGGTTCTATTGAGGCAATTATTGCTTTTAGTGCAGACTTAAATACATTGTTAAACTTTTATATAATTCAACAAAATGAAACACCCGGACTAGGTGCAAGAATAACTGAGAACTGGTTTTTAAAACAGTTTAGTGGGATTCCTTTGTTTGTGGATGGTCAAGTAAAAGACATAAGACTTATAGATGAAAACGAACAATCAAACTCAGTTTATGATGTTAGGCGAGTTACAGGTGCTACTTCTTCCACAAAAGCAGTAGTTAATATGATACTTGAAGAATCTAAAAAAATAAAAGAAACTATAAGGATAGATTAATGAGTGCAATAAAAGTATTTAAAGAAGCTGCTTTTGCTGAAAACTCAGTCTGGAAACAAGTATTGGGAATATGTTCAGCTTTAGCAGTTAGTAATCTCATGAAAAACAGTCTTGTTATGGGGGTAGGTGTGATGTTTGCTCTTGCCTTATCATCATTTACTATTTCTTTGATTAGAGATTATATACCACGCAGGGTTAGAATGATAACACAAACCTTAGTTATAGCTTCATGGGTTATTATGTTGGATTTATTTTTAAAAGCCTTTATGCCTGAGATAAGTAAAGAATTGGGACCATATGTCGGACTGATAATAACAAATTGTATTTTGATGGGTAGGTTAGAGGCGTTTGCTGCCAAAAATACTCCGGGTTTATCTTTTATTGATGGATTAGGTTCCGGATTTGGTTATACATTTGTCTTATTGATTATTGCTTTTGTCAGAGAGCTTTTTGGATTTGGTTCATTGTTTGGTTTTCAGTTACTTGGTTCATGGTGGACACCATGGTCTATAATGGTTATGGCACCTAGTGCGTTTTTTATGTTAGCATTACTTTTCTGGTATATCCAGGAGAAGTATTATTTAAATAAATAGGAGAAGACTCAATGGAAATCAATTCTTTTATAATCTTTTTGGCTGCTATATTTACCAGTAATATCCTACTTAGCAATTTCTTGGGGATGTGTTCGTTCTTATCAGTTTCTAAGGAAATAGAGTCTTCATTTGGCTTGGGAATGGCAGTATTTTTTGTTACCACTATAACAACAGTAATTAACTATATTGTTTTTCATTATATTCTTGTTCCTATGGATATCATTTATTTACAATACATTGTTTTTATAATTGTTATAGCAGCGACAGTACAGTTGACTGAAATGATAGTTGAGAGATTTTCTCCTGCCTTGTACTACACTCTTGGAATATTTTTACCGTTAATTACTGTGAATTGTGCTATTTTTGGTGTTAGTTTGTTTATGGTTATTAGGAATTATAATTTTTTACAAACAGTAGGTTATGGTGCAGGCAGTGGACTTGGATGGTTAGTTTCCATTATGGCTTTGGCAGGCATCAGGCAAAGGGTAAAAGTTAAAATGGTACCTGCCGGATTACAGGGAGCAGGTTTAACTCTGATTATCACAGGCATTATGGCTTTAGCTTTTATTGGTTTTTCAGGAACTGTAATTATTCAGTAATATCGAAGGGAGTACTCT
>CAZJNG010000168.1:0-5884 GCA_964547265.1 uncultured Candidatus Cloacimonadota bacterium
AACAGTTAAGTGTATTGATTAACCAAGCACGAGAAAAACATAAAACCATCATTTATGCTTCACATAATCTTTTTGAAATCGAAAGAATTGCAGATAGTATAATATTTATTCATCAGGGAAAGGTTGTCTTTCATAAGTTAAAAGATGAAATGTATGATGATTTTGAAGGTAAAGATAATGAAATGAACTTGTTAGACATTATCAACTATTGGATGCCAAATGATTAGAATACTCTTCACGATATTATTTACTGAGCTTTTACAAATAAAAAAAGACCAAAGAACTATCACCGCTATGTGTATTTTACCAATCTTAATGATTCCTGCTATACTTGCTTTGATCTTTACAGAAGAGATAAAACAAGATATTACTTGCATAATCAGAACTAATACCACTTACGAAAACTTAATAGCTAATACCGATTTAACTAAGAAATACAATTTTATACCAAAGGATATTACTAATCAAAATCAACAAGACAAATTATTATTAATTGAGTTAAATAATAATGAAATTCTACTTTTAGTCTCAAGTTCAGATAAGCAACTAAAACAAATTAACAATGATTTTAGTCGGCATTTTTTACAATATCCTGAACTTAAGTTTGATGTAAAAACAAATCTGCCCATTGAGGCAAAGACAAAAAGAAATCTTTTGGATAATAAATTGGAAAATGTCTATTCAGGACTATATACAGTGATAATAATCTTTTTAATTGTTTGCTTTTCAGGACCTGCTTTAGTTTCGTCTGACATTACCGCCGGAGAAAAAGAAAGAAAAACACTAGAAGCCTTATTGATGACTAAATGCCCTGTAAAGTATATTGTTTTAGGAAAGTATTTAACTATCTTGTTATTTTCTATAATTCCATTGATTTCAGGCATACTCATAATGTACTGTTTTGGATTATATTTTAATGTAGGTCAAAGCTATTATCCAAACATAAGCTTTGTAATCAAACTTATCCTGCCATATTGCATTTTTATGAGTGCTTTTTTATTGAGAAATGGTTTAAAGGCTAAGACTATCAGAGCAGCAAAAAGTACAGAGTCTCTCTTCTTTGTTTTTATTTTACTGGCAAATATCTTTATGATTATGAATAATATCAATTTAAGAATTATTCATATAATTCCGATTCTAAATACAATTTATTATAGCCTTAATAATGTACTTATGCTTGAAACTTATTTACTATACCTGACAGCTTATCTGTTTTTCTCTTATCTATCACTGAAAAAGTCAGTTAAATTACTTAGTTCAGAAAATGTCCTCTATTCTGACAACTAAACTTATTACATTCTACATAGTTTTTGCTTTCATTCTTAATTACAGTTTAGCCCATTTGCCAACACTTAGGAATCACACTATTTTTTACAGCTTCTTTCAGTTTGTAGTTTTTGGTATTCCTGCTCTCACCTTTATAAAAAAAACAAAACAAAGTTTTTCTAATGTGACTTACTTAACCTACCTCAGAATGTCACTCATAGGTATTTTGTTAATAACTGCTCAGATTTTAATCTTTAGTTTGTTTTGTAAAGTCCTCTTTGAGATGCAATCAAGATTTAATCTATTGCCATTATTAAGTATGCTTGTTTTTAGCCCTATTTTTGAAGAGCTTTTTTTTAGAGGTATTTGTCTTCAACATATTCTCAAGCTTTATCCAAACAATCAAAGGTTAGTTGTCTTTTTATCTGCCTTGATTTTTGCTATTTTTCATATAAATATTTATTCGATGCTTTTTTCACTGTTACCGGGTATATTGCTGAGCTTCATCATGATTAAATTTAATTCTTTAAAAGCTTGTATAGCAGTACATTCAATAATGAACCTGACAAGTATTTTAGCGAGAATTCTTTATTTTATTTAAAATTAAAAAAATTTAATTGACAAAAGTAAAGCCATGTTTATATTATGAGATAACAATTGTATTATTTCTAAGGAGGTTTTATGGTTTGGAGATTTAAACAAACGAAATATTTAGTATTATTGGTTATTTTTATGATTTTGAATATTCCAAAACAATTATTTACAGCAGAAAGTTTGACAAACTCTACAAATAAATCTTTTCCTGTAATGGTTCAGCGAGATACTTTATTTAGTATATCTCAGGATTTTGCTTCTTTCTCCGCAGAAGAACGAGCTTTATTGGCAAATAAAAAAATCATGGAAATGATCAAAATCATAAAAAAAACAAATAAAGACAGTTTGTTTTTTAACATCAGACAAGCAGATGATTATTCTGAAGTTTTATATAACAACACTTCAATTATCACAGTTACAGAACAAGATGCTAAATATAATAATACTACCCGTGATAGTTTGATAGCTAAATATAGCTCTAAACTAGAAGAAAGACTTAACAAAATAAACACATCGTTTAATCGAAGACAATTAGCTAAAAATATCTTTTTTTCTTTAATTATTGTATTAATAGCTGTATCCATAAACTATGTTATTCTTAAGTTCAGCTATAAATTTGAGATGTTATTGTTGATGTTAAGTCAAAAGCCTGATTATTTTATCAAAATCATAAAAAATTATAAATTTAACCTTAAAAACCTTTTATATGCCTTTATATATTTCTATGAAGGCATAAAAGCGATATTAATTATTTGGGTTATATACAAAGCATTGATATTCTTCTTAAGTTTAATTGATTTAGATAATTATTGGGATTTCAGACCATTATTCACAGGTTTATTTAATACCTTAGCAACGACAATAATCTTCTTCTATGCTTATAAATTAGCAAAAGTTTTTGTTCGTAAAGTCTATGAACGATTCAATAAGATGAAACATAAAATATTAGAAAAAATGCAATATGAGAAATTTACTCTGATTTCAGAAGAAAAACTTATAGAAATTGCAAAGTATGCAACAAAAATCCTATATAACGCAACCTTATTGTTCTTAATGTATTTATATATAACCTTAATATTCAGTTATTTCCCCTTTACGGAAACATGGGCGGAAAAGCTATTCAGCTATATATTATCGCCTGTAGAAAGAACTTTTCAAGCACTTATCTCATATTTACCTAATATTTTTGCCATTGTAGTTATCTATTTCTTAATTAAATATTTGCTCAAAATGATCAGATTTATTTTTAATGCAATCGAAAATGGCACAATAACTTTACCAAATTTTTATCAGGAATGGTCAGAGCCTACCTATAAAATCGTCAGGTTTCTTGTTATTGTATTTGGATTAATTGTCATATTTCCTTATCTGCCGGGTTCCAGTAGCCCATTTTTTAAAGGCATCTCTGTTTTTGTAGGTATTTTATTCTCTCTAGGCTCTTCTTCAGCAATTGCAAATATGGTTGCCGGTGTAGTTCTAACTTATATGCGTCCATTTAAACCTAATGATGTGGTAAAAATTGCAGAAACAATGGGAATAATTATCGAAAGAACACTTTTGGTCACAAGAGTAAGAACCTTTAAAAATGTTGATATCACAGTACCAAACGGCATTGTTTTAAATAGTCATATAATTAATTATTCAGCTGAAGCTCAAGAATCAGGATTGGTTTTGCATACATCTGTAACAATAGGTTATGATGTGCCATGGAAAACAGTTCATGAATTATTAATCAAAGCAGCTCTGACAACTAATTTGGTTTTAAAAGAGTCAAAACCTTTTGTTTTACAAACGGCATTAAATGATTTTTATGTAAACTACGAATTAAATATTTATACAAAATTCCCATCAAAGATTCCTAGAATCTTGTCTGATCTACATCAAAATATTCAAGATAAATTCAATGAAGCAGGCGTAGAAATAATGTCTCCTCATTATGGTGCTATCAGAGATGGCAACCAAACTACTATTCCGGAAAAATTTCTTGATCAAAGCTATACTAAGCCGGGCTTTAAACTCGATCCAATAAGTCAATTTTTATCTAAAGGGAAATAAATTTTAATTAGATTCAATGAACTACTCAACAGAGTAAACTCATTGAATAAGTCATCCTTCCACTAATCTTTAGGTGACCTCCAAGAGGGAAAAACCAACTTGGAGGTCTGTGGTTGATTGGTTAATGACAAGTTTACTTTTTATTCAATCAGGCATAAATAAGTTTTAACAAACAAAATATTTTTGATACACTCTAAATATACATATTCAGTATTATCAATACATGGTCAATAACCATGTATAAGCATATATTTTAAAATTAAAACATATAGACTTATATGATTATTTTACAATATTTTAAAATATTATCCACAATCCAGATATCATATTTATATAAATATAAATAATCACATATATAAACCTGATTCAAGGCATTATATCATTAATAATTTCAAGTTGTAGAAAAAAATACTTGACTATTAGATATGGATTTTGAATTCTGTTCTATATGAAGAAAAAAATTTTAGCAATTGATATAGGTAATACGAACATTGTTTGCGGTATTTATGTAGATAATGAGGATCTTAATTCTGAAAGCATTTTAGATACATTTAGGATTTCAACTGACAGAATTAAAACTTCAGACGAATACTTTGTTCTGATTAAAAATTTATCAATAACAACAGAGATAGATTTTATCTGTGTGTCATCAGTTGTACCTTCCGTAGGTAGAACTATTGAGCACATGATACAGAAATTTTTTAAAGTACCTTATTTATTTATAAATGGAGAGACAGTTTTAGGTCTTAAATTCCCAATGAAAGACTACAGTTTTGTCGGAGCTGATTTGATAGTAAATGCATTTGCAGCTTGGAAAAAATACAAATCTAATTGTATTATTTGCGATTTAGGTACAGCCACAACAGTTCAACTGGTTGGTTCAGATGGAACATTTAATGGAACAGCAATCCTGCCAGGCTTAATAACCGGTGCACATAATTTATTTGAAAAAGCGGCACAATTATCAAACATACAACTTGAAAGCCCTAAAACTACACTAGGCTTAACGACAAAAGATGCTCTTCTTTCAGGACTCATTAAAGGTCATGCCTTTGCACTCGATGGTTTTATCAATGAAATAAAACAGATATATTATACAAATAAACCAATAATTACAATTGCTACAGGAGGCATATCTTCATTGGTTGCCGAACAAAGTAAAAGTATTGAGATAGTTGACAAAGTACTCACTCTCGACGGTTTGTTTTTGATTGCAAAAAAATTATTGGTAACTTAATTAATGCGTTATTGTTATTGATATAGTAAGTGTTTTAGTTATGGTGTGTTAATGAATAAAAAATATGTTATAGTTTGTCTAATCGTAGTATTAAATTTTATAAAATTATTTTCTTCCGGATTTATTGAGCCAAATTTATATTTAACAGGGCATGTTCCGATAAAAAACAGTATGCCTGATTATTATAAAAACCCGGCAGGAATTACTGTAATAGGTAATTTTTATCATTTTTTACCTGCAATGAATTATAAAGTTGAACATAAAGTAGATACTGACAAAGAAAGAATAGTACTTACAATAAAAAATGGAAAATATGAGCTGACTGAGCCTATTTATATTTCCTATGACCAATACATGAGTAACCTGTTCCAAGCAGTATTTGAAAAAAAGATGTATGAATTAAAATATAATAACTTTAAAGACAAAGATAAAGCAGTTCAAGGTGGGTTAATTCCCGAAATTATTATAAAATTACCTCCAATGGCTATGCCAAGAACTGTAAGAAGAATCATGGGTTCTCAGGCAGGACGACTGAATTTAACAGGTAGCCAAAAGATTACCATAAGTGCAAGCCGAACGAAAAGAGATACTAAACAATTATCTGAATACTCAGGAAGTACAAATTTTGATATTACGATGCGACAAGACTTAAACTTGAATTTAAGAGGTACAATCGGAGAAAAGATTAATGTCAATGTAAAGTATAATTCAAATCAAGAAACTAATAAATTT
>CAZJNG010000169.1:0-5865 GCA_964547265.1 uncultured Candidatus Cloacimonadota bacterium
TTATTTATTCAGTACTATCCTCGTTATCTAACGCTATTATGTTTATCATTCTTTATTCATACAGTAGTAAATCACAAATATGCATCTCATTTTATCTTTGTTCTAATTGTTTTAGGAAGAGGATTTTTATCTCAGTTTCATATAGAACATTATTTGCTGATTCCATTTTCAAGTCCTACTGCAACATACTCAGATATGAGTGGCTTTGGTCCTAATGTTAAATCGGTTTTTTGGTTTACTCTTTACTGGTTTTTAGTTGCTCTAATCTTGCTAAGTGTAACCATTTTGAACTGGAGACGCGGAGTACAGCAAAGATATTTCAAGAATTTCTTACAGAAATTTAAATCCAAGAAAGTAATCGTTGTAAATAGTATTTTGGTGTTATCAACTATTACTACAGCCACTTATATCTATTATAATACCAACATTATAAATACTTTTGTTACCTCAAAACAGATGGAAAAAGTACAAGCTGAATATGAAAAAACTTATCATCATTTTTATACTCAAAACCAACCAAAAATACAAGATATTAAGCTAATCGTGGACTTGTTTCCTGATCAAAGAGAAATGTCTGCTAATGGCAGATTTTTACTTAAAAACATTGGCAAAACTCCTATAGATACAGTGATGGTTCATTATTATAGCGATATAGATTTGCATGAACTGAGTATTTCAAGATCGGCTGAACTTGTTATTACTGATAAAGATTTAGGCTTAAAACTATATAGATTTGACCCACCGATTAATCCTAATGACAGTTTGTATCTTGATTTCACACTTAGCTATACCCATAAAGGGTTTAAAAATAGCGGAACTAATCACGAAATCCTTAAAAATGGCAGTTTTTTGCATAGCCACTATTTCCCTTCAATTGGCTATAACAAAAGGTATGAAATTTCTAACGAAAGAAGGCGTAAAAAACACGGTTTACCTGAAAAGGATATTATGCCTGAAACAACAGACCCATGGGGTTTAACTCAGAGTTACATTTCAAGTGATGCAGATTGGATTTCTTATGAAGCTACTGTTTCGACCTCTAAAGACCAAATTGCCCTGAGTCCCGGTGAACTAATAGCAGAATGGACAGAAAATGATAGAAACTATTATACCTACGCTATTAAAGACAATATGTTAAATTTCTATACTATTCTTTCAGCTAGATACAAAGTTAAAAAAGACAGATGGAATGATATTGATTTAGAGATATACTACCATGACAATCATACTTACAATTTAGACTCAATGATGTCCGGATTAAAAGAATCACTTCGTTATTATTCCAGAACCTTTGGACCTTATCCTCATTCAATATTAAGGATTGCTGAATTCCCTCGATATGGTACTTATGCTCAAGCATTTCCAACTCTTATTCCATTTTCAGAAGGTATAGGTTTCATTGCCAATGTAAAACCAAATACTATTGATTATCCATATTATGTTACTGCTCATGAAACAGCTCATCAATGGTGGGCTCATCAGGTTATTGGTGGAAACACACGAGGCACAATCATGCTTTCAGAATCCTTTACTGAATACTCATCACTAATGGTGGTAAAACATCGTTTTGGAGACTACTTGTACAGACAGCAGTTGAGATATGCTATGTATAGCTATTTGACAGGAAGATCAAGCGAAACCAGATATGAGTTGCCATTGACTGAAGTTGAAAATCAGCAATACATTTTCTACAATAAGGGTATGTTAGTGATGAACGCAGCTTCAAGACTTATTGGTGAAAGAACTTTAAACAATGCCTTGTCTGAATACTTAAACCTAACGAAATATAAAGCAAATCCTTATACTCACAGCCTTGAATTTATGGAAGTATTAGACAAGTATGTTCCTGATTCTTTAAAAGTTACTTTTGATGAAATGTTTAATCAAATAGTTATGTATGACCATAATGTGAAGAAAACAGAGATAAAAGAACTTGATGATTCTAGATACAAAGTAACAATAGAATTTACTACAGAAAAGCAAATTTATGATGAAAAAGGTAAGCCAACAAATATAGAATTTGCTGAATGGATAGAAATAGGTCTTTTAACTAAAGACATATTAAGCAAAAACAAAACAGATTCAATAATCCACATTGAAAAAGTTTTTATAGATAAAAAAGATAATATGGTAGAAATCATTACAAGTACTAAGCCAACTGAAGTTGTAATAGATCCATACTTCTTAAATCTTGATAAGATACCACATAACAACAGAAGCACAATAAAATAACGGAGGAAATAATGAAGAAAATTTTATTTGTAATAGTCATAATGGCTATAGGACTCAAGGTATATGCTTTTGACGATTTATGGAAAAAAGCTCAAAGCTATGCCGAAAAAAGTTGGAATTTAGTACCGGGAGTAATGACTCAAACAAATATTATGAAAGATCAAAAAACTGACGAAGTAAACATGAACATGTATCTCAAAATTGCGATTAAACAAAATGATTTTGGCTTTATTGATAATGAACTTATCGAAGCAACTGTTAATGATCAAAAAGTTGATGAAAACACACCGGAGATTAAAAAATTAATAGAAGTTGACAGAACTCCAAGTAGAAAAGGTATGTTCCTGATTTATAACAAAGATGACATTACTATTAAAAAACTAAGAGAGACTTCTGAAATCAACGGCATTAAGGTAAGTAAGTACGAAGTAAAATATTCAATGCTTGACAACGATAATAAAAAACAAACTTTAGAAGGAATTGTATGGCTTGACTCACAAAACGGCAGACCTGTATTATCAGACATGAAAATGGCTAAAACTCCTATGTTTGTCCAATCAATTGATATTAAAACATATTATGGCTTCAACAATAATACTGAAACTTTCTTCCAGGAAAAAGTAGAAATGGATGTACAAATTTCTGCAATGGGACAAAAAATCAGTAATAACACTGTCATAGAGATGCGTAATTATTGGACTTATAATTAGGTAATAGGATCCTTTAAAGATTCTTTTTTTAACCATAGGGAGTTCCTCATACAGTAGAGACTCCCTATTTTTATTCAGACGAGGAATAAAAATATTGACAAAAACATCAAGTTACTGAAATTTTACTTAAACTTATCTAAAGGAGTTATCATGAAAATAAGATTAATTTATTTACTGATTATATTTACTTTATTTGCGTCAATCCATTCGATTGAAGTATCCGGAAATGTATTCGGAGTATGGACAGTAGATAACAGCCCATATTATGTAATTGGAGATATTGTTGTTCCAGAAAATGAAACACTTTCGATAGAACCGGGTGTTGATGTTATTTTTAATGCCGATATAAGATTAACTGTTCAGGGACAGTTATCTGCAATTGGTACAGAAACAGATTCTATCAGGTTCACCAGTGAAACTGAGTGGGATAGAATCAGACTTGAAAACCAAACTCAAATGAGTTATTTTGAATATTGTGTAATTGAAAAATCACAGGTAGCAGTTCATGCAATTGCTTCTCCTATAACTATTAGCTTATCTAGAATTGCTAATACATCTGATTATGGCATAAATATTTTTGGCTCAAGTAATCAAGCCGAAACTAGAATTGAATACTCAAAAATCCATGATACCTTTAAATCCGGAATACATATATCGCAAAACTCTAACACTTTAATATATAATTGTGAAATATTCCGTTGTTCTTCTACTCCATCTCATATGGGAGCTATTCACTTACAGTCTCAAGGCTCTGAAAACAATCCACATATCTATTATAACCATATTCATAATAATTATAAACAAGGTATTATAGGCTGGGATATAACTAGTAACTCAAGTATTAACCCCTTAATAGTCGGTAATGTAATTGAAAATAATCTTACAGGTATATATTTAAGACATGCTAGCGGTGTGATTTCATATAATATTATTCGTAATAATTTTATTGACGGAGATACAAACTCAGGTGCAGGTATTATGTTGGCAGGAAGTTCATGCACAGCAAATGTATATGGAAATACTATCACTGGTAATTATACAGGCTTTTATATTGGTGAAAATGCTTCTCCTATCTTAGGAAGTTCTAATCCATCGATAACATCAGGTCACAATGTGATAATGAATAATGTAGGTCCTAATGGGAATACAAATAGTATTTACCTTTATAATACCTCTACTGATGTAAATGCAATACACAACCTCTTTAATTCTAATAATCCTGAAGAAATAGCACAAACTATTTATGACAGTAATGATAATCCAAGTCTTGGAACAGTTATATTTGAACCTTTTCTTGAAGGCAGTTTAGTTCAAGGTAATATCTTAAATGTTAACACAGATGCATTTAATGAGCATTGGGTGAGATTTCTCCCCATTGATAATGAGAGTGAAGAAGTTTTTGCTTTTACAAATACTACTGAATGGAGTAAAATAATACAACCCGGACTATATCTTGTTTATGTAGAAACATTTGAGTATGAAGAGAATGATAGATTCAAACAAAAGTTAATAGATGATTTAAGAAATCTCTATCTTACTAATCCATCTGAATTTTCTAATAAATCAAGCGAAATAAGAGAAATTTTAAACAGATTAGGCTTCTATGGTGGATTTGAAGAACCAACACCTTTAAGGGTACACGCAAATGGAATGATTGAAGGTGTTGATATAAGTCTGGTTGACTATCATGAGCAATCAATGATTAAATATGATTCGGCTATAACACATAACGGTCAAGAATTAATACCAATGGTTCTTTATGACCCTTATTTGAAAAACAAGACTCAAGTTCTTTATCTTTATGATAATGAAGAGGATGATTTTGTTTATGCAGGAGGTTTTAGAGCAATTCATATTGAATCAGGACAATGGCAAGATTATTTTTTTGATGAGCCGACAATCTTTATGAAAGTAAGAAATGTTGAAATTAATGACCAATGGACATCTTCACTTTATGATTATGCAATAGTTAGAGACATCAACGAAGAAGTTATTGTTGATTTTGTGATTCAACAAGATGAAACAGATAAAACGGCTTCCAGGTTCTTTTTAACTCCAAATATTGGTATCACACAATTAAAGATTTTCGACATAGAAGAATGCACAATGTTTAGCACTATTTCAATCCTTGATTACCCTGATTTTAACCAGCCTAATAATCTGATGCCATTAGCAGAAAATAAGATATTTGATTATAATGTATCAGACTTGTATAGTTTTAACCCTACTTCCTTGACTGTCTCTTCTAACGGTTTATTTATGTGGGATGCACCTATGGTTAGCAACAACTATACTGAATACAGATTATACAAAGATAATCAAATGTTTCAAAGTGTTGATTTTTCAAATATGTTTTATCAAGTTGAACCACAGGATTTATCAGGCACATGGTATATCACAGCTTATTCTGAGGTAAGTGGCAACGAATCATTGCCTTCAAATGAAGTAATAATAACTTCTATTGCTGATGAAATACCAATACCTCAAACAACTAATATCAGACTTTATCCTAACCCTCTTAACCTAAACCAAACAGATAAACTAAACTTTCAGTTAGAGCTGTCAGCAAACGATCTTAAACATCATACTAATAACTTAAAACTAGAAATCTTTAATGTCAAAGGACAAAAGATACAGGTTTTTAATCATGATGTAATCAATATTAAGAGTAATAGTATTATTATCCCTATAAGTTCAATTAATAACTCAAGACTTAGTTCAGGGATATATTTTTACAGATTAACTACTGATTCAGTAAAAATTACTAAGAAATTTTTGATAATCAAATAAGGATTTATATAACATATTGCCTTGATTCTTTTTGAAAGTAATCAAGGCATTTATTATTTCATCATAAAAGTTTAGATTATAAGAATGTAAAGTATTCATGCTATAATTTTATCCCAAAGTAATTAAGAATAGC
>CAZJNG010000170.1:0-5829 GCA_964547265.1 uncultured Candidatus Cloacimonadota bacterium
AGTAGTGATTTTTAAATCCCTGCACTGAAAGTGCAGGGTTATGAGAACTTAAAACTGCATTTTCAAGATTTTTGTTACTCATTACAACTCAATATTGAACTTACAAATTTTTATAAATTGGTGAGTTTTGCTCACCCCACCTGACGGCTCGTCAGGGCATACAACTACTAAAAGGCTTCGTAATGTTTCAACTTATTATAAATCAAGATATTAAGATTGCTGAACTATGTTCAAAAAGAAAGCCGAGACGGCTCGTCTCGGCATAATACACAAAAACCTGACGGCTCGTCAGGGTATACAACGAATAAAGGATTTCAAGATATTTCAAATTACTATAAGTCAAATAATTAGATTACTTCACTGCGTTCGTAATCACAGACATGACAAACTGTCTGGTTTCCATAGAAATAAGATACCTTTACTCATCTCTTTTCAATTTTATTTGACATAATTAGCTGATTTAAATAACATGTACAACAGCTAAGATTAAGGATAGTTTATGGTACATTTTTATAAAAATATCAGAGAGACTGAAATCAAGGTTGGCATCTTTGTAATACTTTCATTTCTTGTTTTATTTGTTTCTTACAGTTGGTTAAATGATTGGTTTCTCAAGAATAAATATGAAAAAATCAAAGTCGTTTTTGAGAATGTCAATAATATTGAAAAAGGTAATTCAGTCTTTTACAGAGGTGTCAGGGTAGGACGAGTAGATAATTTAATCATTAACACTGAAGGAGTTATTGTCGAATTGCTAATCAGTCAAAAACTTGACATTCGAGAAGATGCCATATTTATAATCAAAGAAAGCGATATGATGGGTACTAGGGTTATTGATATTATACCCGGCAAGAGTAACAGTGTTGTTGATGCTTTTACTGTATATAGGGGAAGAGCTTTACCCGGCTTATCTGATCTGGTATCCAATCTAAATGTATTGTCAGGACAAATCGAAAATATCATGCTAAAGCTTGATATTCATGATAACTTATTAGGAAGAATTGATAATGTTTTAGCATTAACAGAGAATAGTTTTCAGTTAGTATCAGAAATTTTACAAGATGCTCAGGAAAAAGAGATTATTACAGCGTTTGTTGAACTGAAACAATTAAGTCTTTCATTTCAGAAAATTTTAAATGATAATTCCGATAATCTCGACACAGCTTTTAAACAGGCTAATTATACTCTTACCGGGATTGACAGCTTTTTAGTTCAGATGAACATCGTACTTGACTCTTTTAATAAGCAACTTGAAAATAAAGATTCTAATCTTAATAAAGTCTTAAATGATGACCAACTTTATAAAAATCTGTTAAAAACAACCCAAGAAATGGAGTTTTTACTTAATGACATAAAGAAAAATCCAAGAAAATACTTTAAGTTTTCAATATTTTAAATAAAAAATGGAGGATAAATTGAAAAAACAAGTTATTTTTATTATGAGTGTAATCACACTCACATTCTTACTGGCTGCATGTAATAATACCAGCTCAGGTAGTGTTAAGCTTAGAGATAATCGTGACAGTTTAAGTTATGCTATCGGCTTCTTATATGGTCGTGATATACTTAGTACGGATTATGATTTCAACATGGAAATGATTTTTAAAGGCATGAGCAATGCTCAAAACCCTGATTTCGCAACCTTTACTGAAGAGCAATTAACAAGCTTAATCATGTCACTTCAAGAACAGGTTACTCAAAAAAGAACTCAACAGCAAGAATCTGCTAAAATCATTAATCAAAGTGCAGGTAAGTTGTTTATGGAGGAAAATGCAAAAGCTGAAGGTGTAATTACTACTGAATCAGGTTTGCAATATAAAGTTATCAAAGCAGGAAACGGCAAAGAAGTAAAACCAAGCGATACTGTAAAAACTCATTATACCGGAAGATTTCTAAATGGTGAAATATTTGATTCTTCTCATAATTATGGTGAACCTGCCGAATTTCAGGTTGATATGGTGATTGACGGTTGGTCTGAGGGCTTAGCTTTGATGAGAGAAGGCGATATCTTTGAATTGTACATCCCTGATTCTCTGGCTTATGGCGAAGAAGGATACAGTGTAATAGAGCCGGGTTCTTACTTAATCTTCGAAGTTGAACTTTTAGAGATTGTTTCAAAATAACATTTATTTACAATGATTATAAAAACCGAATATATTGAAATATTACAGAAAATCAGTAATGATAAGACAGTATATGATAATCTCTTGTA
This sequence comes from uncultured Candidatus Cloacimonadota bacterium, assembly GCA_964547265.1. Lineage (GTDB taxonomy): Bacteria > Cloacimonadota > Cloacimonadia > Cloacimonadales > WRIO01 > JALNXV01. The sequence continues at coordinate 2,213 of CAZJNG010000170.1, forward strand.
TTATGAGATTTATTCGGTTTTTGATTTATTGTTAAGTGACCTTTTAGCGGGATATTTACTCAAGTTTACTACTATCAGGTCTCGTTTTTTATTTTTGGCTGATCGGGATAAATATTCTGATGACCTGATTAAGCTTTCCTCTCAGGTGTTTAATAAATATCATAATTTATCTGAGAATGACAATAAACTCCGTGAATTTGATATAAAATTATTAGCTTTCGTTTTCATTAAAACTATAAACTATTATCTGGAAGAAAAGATTGATTTTACTGATAAAACCTTTGTTAAACTTATTTCTGATTACACTTTTAAAAAAGAACAAAATAATCAGGAAAAACTTGATTGTTGGTTCAAGTCAATCAGGAGAGTCAGAGATAAAAAAAATGTTGTATTGTATGAACTAAAAGGCATTGATGACAATGGAGATGATATCAGATTTCTATTTCAGGAAACTATTCTGCTTAACAGTCAAAATACTTTTGCCATTCTTTTTAACTTGACTACCAATGATACAGATAGATGTTTTTCTTGTCTTAAAAGATTATTCAAAATTGGTCGTCATGTTAGGTTCTTTAATGTTTCTTATTCAGATAAAGGCTTTTTTTACCAAAATTTTGAATCTTCCTTTGTCATAGAACCTGATTTTTTAGTAGATACTACCTCTATTGCCGAGTGTTTTCAGACCAGAGATATAATCCCTGAATTATTCTTCTTAAAATTTGTTGATTTACCTTCCTATGGTTTACCTGTCTTAAAGGGTAATTTTGTCAATTTTTTACTGGATATGCTTATTACTGATTCTGTTCCTAATTTAAATGAAGATGACAAGGAAAATGATTTTTATAAGCAAATCAAATCTCAATTTCTAAAAATACTAAGGTTTGAAAAATATGAACTTCACAATCTACTGCTTGAAATTAAAAATATTCACCTGCCAAACCTTTATAAACTAAAAAAGGAACTGCTTAAACACTCAAAAACCTCAAACATAAGCCTTGAACCGTCTTTTATTTCTAGTGAATATGGACTTCAGGGTCGTTTAGATGCCTTAATTGAGTATTCAAACGATAAAAACCAAAAAACTATTTTTGAATTAAAATCAGGGAAACCTCCTAGAGCCCACCTTTGGCAAAATAATTATGCTCAAGTTACAGCTTATAATCTACTGCTAAAATCTGTTTTTGGAAATCAAAGAACTGGTAATAGTATGCTATTATACTCTAAAGCAGAAGAAGATGCCTTACGAAATGTTCCCTTTTCCCAAAACACGGCTAACCAAATCTTGTTATGCCGTAATATCATTGTCAATCAAATATTGAATTTCTGTGATAATGATAATTGCATCCTTACCATTCTGCAAAAGTTAAGCAAATACCACATACCTCCTTTTTTAAAAAACACTCTTACAGAATCTTTAATCTTGTTTAACCAACTTAGAGATTTTGAAATCCTGTATATCAATAACATGTTATCCTTTGTTATGCGTGAATTAACTGCTCAAAAACTTTCATTTATTGATGATTCAGGGATAGTCCGCTATGGACATTCCGGTTTATGGCTTCATAATTATGAAGAAAAATGTAAACAAAAAATCATAATCTCAAATCTAAAACTTATAAACTCAAACGATAAAATATTTGAATTTATCATTGATAAATCTGATATTAACTCTACCATTACAAACACCGGAGGCTTCAGAGAAGGAGATTTAATCCTTTTATATCCTGCTCTGCTTAATCACGCTTTACCTGCTAAAGTACAACTGTTTAAGGCTGTCTTAAAAGAAACCTTAACAGACGAAAATGAAAACTTGAGAATCTTTGTTACTTTTAGAAATGAACAAATCAGATTTAAAGATTTATCGCATTTTAATTCTTTTTTTATTGAAAAAGATATTTTAGAATCCGGATATTATTCTACCCCTTCCGGTATAATAAATTTCTTCAAGAAAAAGATTCAAGAACGAGATATTTATTTTGGTCTAAAAAAACCAAGAATTAACAGAACTGTGAATAAGGCAGAACTTGAAAACATGCCTGTTTTTGACAGAATAATGTCAAAAGCAAGTAATTTTAAAGATTATCTTTTAATACAGGGTCCTCCCGGTACCGGTAAAACATCAAAATACCTGATGTCTATTGTTAAAAATCATCTTAATCTTAATAAAACAAGCATTGTGATAGTCGCATTTACAAATAGAGCAGTTGAAGAAATTTGCAATAAGTTATCAGATAATGAAATTGACTTTCTCCTCTTAGGAACCAAACTGACAGAAGAAAGATTTCATATAAACTCTTTAATAAATTTGGAATTTAATGAAATAAAAGAGACTTTAAGCTCTAAATCGGTATTTGTTTCAACTGTGGCGACCTTTCAAAATGAAGCTTACTTTCTCAAGGACTATATTGATACTGACCTGCTAATTGTTGACGAGGCTTCGCAGCTACTCGAATCTCAGTTGATTGGAGTAATTGGTTTATTTAAACGGTTTATCTTGATCGGAGACCATTATCAATTACCTGCTGTAGCGGTTCAACCTGAAACAGAAGTTCAAAAAACACTAAAAGAAAAAATCAACCTTAATTCATTAAAAGACTCTTTGTTTGAAAGACTGTATAATACCTGCCTTAAAAAAGGTTGGACTGAGTTTTACGATTTACTGCCGGAACACTACCGTATGCACCATCAAATAGCAAGCCTGATTAATCCGTTTTATGATAATAAATTAAAATCCAATCATAGCAGGCAGTTTGAAGATTTCAGGTTTTATCAAGACTCTGACAATGATAATCTTATAACAAATATTAAGCAAGCCAGATGCCTGTTTATTAATACTTCTGAATGTCTAAATATTAGATTTAATATAGAGGAAGCAGATAAAATCTTAAGTATTGTTAAAGCAATCTATGAAAATAAGTCATCTGACTTTAATGATGAAACCATCGGAATTATCTGTACTTGGCGAATGCAGGTTAATACTGTTACAGAAAGACTCCAAAATTTGCCTTACTCAAAACAAATCACAGTAGATACTGTAGAAAGATTTCAAGGCTCTGAAAGAGATATCATTATATATTCAACTGCAGTCTCAAATCCTGATTTACTTAAAAGAATGCAATCAGTAAACATTGATAATAAAATTGACAGGAAATTAATCGTAGCTATTTCAAGAGCAAAAGAACAGTTCATCATGCTCGGAAATAAAAAGCTACTCTTTCTCTCAAAACATTATAAGCAAGTTATTGAAAACCTGACAGAAGTTTCAATCTAGCTTGTTTTATAAATACTCTAATGTTTAATCCAAAATTTTTAAAATTAGCAAATCCATTTTTACTAGAAAACCACATCTTCAGGGTTTCCCAATACTTTATAGGGTTAAATAGACAAATTTTTACAAAGTTTACAATATGCAATTATTTGTAAACTTTAATTACATTTCGCATCGGAACCCGGACGGCTCGTCAGGGCAAAGTATCGGAACCGAGACGGCTCGTCTCGGCATAAGACACAGGAACCGAGACGGCTCGTCAGGGCAAAGTATCGGAACCGAGACGGCTCGGCGTGTCATCCTGAGCGTCAGCGCAATTGCGTAAGCACTGAGCGTAGCTTGCGGAGGG
>CAZJNG010000171.1:0-5815 GCA_964547265.1 uncultured Candidatus Cloacimonadota bacterium
CCTGAGTTATTACCGGTTCTATTTCCTTTTTTAACTTTAAAAATAATTCTGCTTTCGGAATATCTTTCTTTTGTTGATTCATCTCTTTTATCTCCTCCCACGATTTCACTGCTCGTCTTAAATGAGGAATAACAATAGAACCTCCAACAATCAAAGCAATAGAAAAAACTTCTTCTATTTCTTTATCAGTTGCACCGGCAATAAAGCATTCATTTAAATGATAAGTAATACAGTCATCACATCTTAAAACCATTGAAGCAGAAAGACCAAGCATTTCTTTCGTCTTTTTGTCAAGCACACCTTCCTTATAACAATTCATGTCAAGATTAAAAAATCTTTTAATATTTTTACCTGCAAAATCTAGAGTTTTTGCATTTAGTTCTTCTCTCTCTTTGATAAAATTTTCAATATCTTTCATTGTCTAATCCTGTTATATTAATTTTAATTTTTTTATGTCATGAATCTTTGCATCTGCGACTAAAATATTACAATCAAAATCTTTAAATAATCCTACCATATATATAGTAATCAGATTTTCAGTATAAAAATGACCTGCATCAATTATAGGCATAGGAGCATCTAATAACTGATGATATGAAAAATCTGATGAGATAAAAACATCTGCCTTTATACTTGCTTCATTAATGATAGAATTACCACTCCCACCACAAACTGCTACACTTTTGATCAGAGTGTCAACTTTTTTGTCAGCTAACCAAAGTTTTACAATAGGTGCAGATAAATCTAATTTCACCTTTTTTGCCAAATCTTGCAATGTCATATCTTGGGGTAATTCACCATAAGAACCTAGTCCAAAATTTGAACTTTTCTGCTTTAAAGGAATTACTGAATATACCGGAGTCTCATACGGATGAGCATTTATCATTGCTCTTAAAACAGCTGATAAATACATCTCTTCACAAAGCATCTCAATCTTTACCTCACTTAAAACCTCTAAATTGCCTTGTTTGCCAATAAACGGAGAACTGCCTTTTGACGGTATAAACTGACCTTGAACTTCATACTTACTTGCACAATGCTGATAATCACCTATGACACCGGCTCCTGCTTCATGCATGGCTTTTAAAACTCTATCCACAAAACTTTGCGGGATTTTACCCTCTTCATTTCGGGTTTTTTCTACTCCTCCCTCAGGGACAAAAACACTTATCTGATACTGACCTATATCAGAAGACATACTTAATGGTTTAATTTCATTCAAGCCTATAGCTTTTGCTAATAAATAATTTATGCCGTATTTAGTAATATCCAGATTCGTATGAGCTGAGATAACAGCAATTTGATGAGAAATTAACTTCAAAAGCTTCTTTTGAGTTATTCTTTTCTGAGCTTGAAATATGACAGGATGATGACTAATAATCAAATCAACTCTTTGCTCAATGGCATAATCAACTATATCGTCTGTTACATCTAAACTAATTAATAGCTTTTCTACTTTTTGATCCATATCACCAACTAATAAGCCTGTGTTATCCCAAGAATATGATGATGAAAACGGAGCAAGTAAATCAATCACCTTATAAAAATCTCTTACAACTTGCATTTATACCTCAACAAATAAGAAAAATTATATAGATTACTTAAACAATCAGGCGTTCATTGCCTCTTTAATTGTATTTATCAGTTTATGTCCATCAATCGCAAAAGACATTGACTTACCATCAGGTTTGGCTAAAACTGCATAAGCTCCGAGAAATTTTGCTTTTCTAACATTTGCATCATTCTCATACATAGTTCCACTTAACATTATAACCTTTAACTTGGGGTCAATCTTTCCACTTCTCTGCCTTGCTTTGATTTCTTTTAGTTCCTCAAGCCCGTCCATTATGGGCATTTCAACATCAGTCAATACTATATGAGGCTTATAAAGGTCAATCTTTTCTAAAGCATCTTTACCATTTTCTGCTGTCCAAACCTTTGATATAATTGACTCTTTAGATAAAAACCTTTCTAAAAAGCCTCTCATCATATTATTGTCGTCCACAACAAGAATATTTACAGACATGGGATACTCCTTTAATCTTAATCACTAATCTTTTTGTTAAATATCTCTTTCATAGCTTTCTTCCATCGACTTATTTTTTCAAAAGTATGAGAAAGAGCTTCTTCAATTTTCTCTTTTGTAACAGGTTTTAACAGAAAATCATTTGCCCCTTGAGATAATGCATTAATGAGATGCTCTACATCATTTTCTCCTGTCAACATAATAACCTGAACTGTACCATGTTTTTTCTTTATATTTTTCAATAATTCTATACCATTCATATTTGGCATATTAATATCGGTTATTACTATCTGAATATTTTCTTTATCAAGTATATCTAAAGCATCTTCTGCTGAGAAAGCATAAAACACTTTCCAGTTTTTCAGATATACTTCTACTAGTTTATGAACTATCTGGTCATCATCCACAAAAAGTATCGGGAAACTTTTATTTCTTATTTGATTATCACTCATTTTACCTCCATCATTTCTATATATCAAATAACTTCAAAATATTTAAAACTATTACAGCTCTTCCATCAGACATAATCGAACAACCATTATAATACTTAATGTCCTTCACTGAATCCGGTAAATTTTTGATAGATAAATCCTGAATACCATAAATCTTATCAATAGCTAGAGCCTTATATTCACCTTTTACATCCAAAATCACAACAATAACTTTTTGCTCTCTTATAAACGACCTGTCATCATATAAAATCTGAGCTAAATGCCTAAAACCTAACATCAAATCTTTAAAGTTAATAAAAAAACCTTCTTGGAAACTATGAACTTCTGATTGCTCAATATGCTCAATCGAGACAATATAGTCAATAGGAATTATGTAAGTTTCATCAGCAATCCCAATTAGTAAACCTTTAGAAAGACTAATGGTCAGAGGTAACAACATCGTTATCTGAGTATATCTGCCTTTTACGCTATCAATCAACACCTCACCTTTGACCTTTTGAATGTTCTGCATTACCACATCCATGCCTACACCTCGACCTGAAATCTCTGTGACTTGTTTGGCAGTTGAAAAACCCGGCATGAAGATTAATTGATAAGCCTGATTTGCTGTCATTTTTTCTGCATCTAAATCAGTTAATAATCCTTTTTCAATAGCTTTAGCTTTCAGCACATCAGGGTCAAGACCGTTACCGTCATCTTTAATAGTTATATACATCTTTTGATTGCTTATCTCAGCTTTTAAGATAATCTTACCTGTTTCTGATTTACCTTGTTTTAATCTTTGTTCGGGAGATTCAATGCCATGGTCACAACTATTTCTGATTATGTGCATAAGCGGATCGCCAATTTGTTTTAAAATAATATTATCTAATTCTAAATCCTGTCCTATAATTTCTAAATCTATCTTTTTGCCTGAATTTTTAGCTATATCCCTAACCAATCGAGGAAATCGAGAGAATACATCTTTAACTTTTTGTAACCTAACAGTCAAAACTGTATTATCAATATCACCAATTATTCTCTCAAACATTTTCTCAGAATTCTCAATAGCTTGTAAAATAGATAATTTATTATCATTAAGCTGAATCTTTGTTTTTATATGAGCTAGTGTACTTTTGGCAACTATCAACTCACCTACCATATTTGTCAGATTCTCTAAATAATCTTGCCTAATCTTCATGAAACTTTCTTCCTGGTGTGGCGTTTCAGGAATATTCTTCAATGTCAATTTTTCAGGTTTTGCAATTTCTTCTCTTACAATTTGCTTTTCAATGATTTCTTTCTTTTCTATCTCAGGTAAAATCTCTTTTATCTCATCATCTGAAGTATTGATTTCTTCTTTAGGGGTCACATTTTCTTGATTCTCAGTCTCAGGAACATTTTCAATAGGAGCTGACGCATCATTTAATAAATTTTGTATCAGTGTTCTTAAATCTGTTAAATCTGAAGTTAAGCTAGACATATTTTTTTTAGCTTCTAATTCAGAAATCAGATGATTGATTATAGAGAATACTTCAGTCAAAGGGATATACTCAGGCGTAAAAACATCCTTCAATTTATATATCTTTTTATTGTAACCTTCAAATAGTTCACATAGATTATAAAAAACCATGAGAGGATGATTATCTTCAGGCATATCGTCTAATGACGCTAACATTAAATCAACATTTCCCTTAATCTGATCAAACACTTGCATGTACTCATAAAAAGAATCTCTATTTGGACTGGTTATATATACATTAGCAGTCACATTAAAATCATTCATCAAAATATTTAACTCATCTAAAAATGATTTTAATGCTTCTTTATCAAAAGAAATACTTGTTTCCTTCAAGCTAAAATAACTACTGTCTTTTACCTTATTAAGTAAATCTTTTATATCCTGAAGTATAATGTTTAATTCTTCTTTCTCCAATGGTAGATCAATTGTAAGTTTCTCTTCATCATCTTCAAACTTTTTAGTAATGATAGTATTTAAAATTGATTCATACAAGCTATGTAATTTCTGATTCAAGCTTTCAATCAAGCTTACAAACTTTACTCTTAGTAATTCATCATTAATTATTTCTGACACATCTTTTTCTGCAAAAGCATTAAAAACATTATAATACTCAGAAAAAATTGGCACAAATAAGTCTAATTCCAACAATGAAGCTTCTGTTAATAACTTTCGAGTAAACTCTTTTGCATGAATAAACTGTTCAGGTTGATAATCTTCTTTAATAGATTTAGATAAATCTGCAAACAAGCTTTCATTTTCATGCAATCTTTCAAAAAAAGATTTTATCATTTCATAATTATCAAAATTAATTTCTATCATAACTCACCTTTTTTACATTTTCTGCTAAACCATTTTTAAAGTCAAGGGAAATTTACCCTTTACTGTTTCTTGCTATTGAAAAGATTGCTTTCCAGAAGTTTTTTTTAATTATCGGCATTTCATCAACCAGCATCGCGATAGAATGCCAAAACTCTTTTTGCCCTAAATATCGTTGTACTAGCGTAATTTTCCCCTTATACTCACTTAATAATTCGAGTAAAAAATAAATTTCCTTTTGAGAGGGAATACGATGAACATTTAGATTCAAAATAAAATTATCAACAGTAAATGGATTATCCTCAGAGATATATCTCTTTATTATTGTTTTTAATTCTTCAATATCATTTGTTTCATTATAATATAAAACTTTTATTTTTAAACTTTTTAATAATAACGGATAAAAAGCACGCATTATATCATCTCTAAATTTATCAAGTAATTCCCATTTCTCTACAGAATATAATGTTGAATCATCTAAATTTAAAACAACTAAGTACATTTCTAAATATTTTAAAAGATTATTGATGTTCTCAAGCACTTTATTATTAGAAACATGAAAACTCAACTCTAAAATACAATCAAATAAATCAGGTAAGAAATCAAAACAATTTCTTTGATAACGCATTTTATCTATAATTTCACTTAAATTTTCTAATTGCAAGGTACAATCTATAGCTTTTTCATAGGGGAATCTATAGTTTAACAATCTATTCTGCATACTTGAAGGCATGGCATTTTTTTGAGTAGAAATGTCTGAGTCAGCTTTCCCCTGATCTTCAAAATCGGAAAGTATTTCCTTCAATTCGCTGACAATTTCATCAATCTTAGGTTGAAGAGGTCTGGCGTCCCGATATAAAGATATTTCTCTGATAACATCGATTGATTTTAATGAAGCTTCTAACATACTTTCTGTTAATTTCTGCCTGCCTTGTCTTACTTCATCCAAAACAGATTCAGCAAGTTGACTTACCTGCATTATCTCTTTTTCATTGATTAACCCTGAATTGCCTTTTATTG
>CAZJNG010000172.1:0-5813 GCA_964547265.1 uncultured Candidatus Cloacimonadota bacterium
ATTGACTATAGGTGTTTCTGCCGGGATTAAATACGGACTTCCTTTTGATGAGTATTTTGAGTGTTATCGAGACTACTCGGACGACCAAGACACTATGGTAAGGAAATTTGCAAATAACAGGTTCTCTATTTTCATTGCTAATGAGTCTATTGGACATCAAATATTGGCTAAATATAATATTACAAACTACAAGACATTATCTTTTATTTCAAATCAAGAAGATTTATATGTCGGAATCAGTAAACAATCCGAGCAATCAGAAGATTTGCTTAGTCTGGTTAATCTGACATATCAGGATTTATTAGAAAATGGAATAATAGACAGCCTAAAAAACAAATATCATTTAGGAGGATAAAAATGGATGATTTATTAACTAAGTTTTACGAGATCATTGCACAATTTGGGTTTAAATTTATCATTGCGATATTAATTTTAATAATTGGTAAACTGGCAGTCAATTCAATTAAAAAACTCCTGGTAAAGGTTATGGATAAGAAAGAAATTGATAAAACAATTACAACCTTTACTGCTTCTCTTTTAAAGGCAGTTTTATGGGTCTTTGTTATTCTGATGGCTCTATCTCAGCTAGGTATTCAAACAACCTCTTTTATAGCTGTACTTGGTGCCGCAGGTTTAGCAGTTGGTTTAGCGTTACAAGGTTCATTGGCAAACTTTGCTGCCGGTTTCTTAATAATTTTATTCAGACCCTTTAAAGTTGGAGATGTTGTAGAGTCAGGAAATGTGATAGGCGTAGTAAATGCCATTAATATTTTTAATTCAGATTTTAAAACCTTCGATAATAAAAGAATTATTGTGCCAAATTCCCAAATAATGAATAGCAATATAACAAATTACACTGCAGAAAATACTCGTAGAGTTGACTTAGTCTTAGGAGTTGATTACAAGTCAGATATCAATAAAGTAAAAAGCATTATCAATGAGCTTATAGAAAAGCATGAAATGATATTAAAGGATCCTTTACCAACGGTCAGATTAGCTAAAATGGCAGATAGTTCTTTGAATTTTAATGTGAGAGTGTGGACAAAAACAGAAGATTACTGGCCTGTATTTTATGATTTGACTGAACAAGCTAAAGAAGCCTTTGACCAAAATAATATAAATATACCATACCCTCAAATGGATGTACATTTAAAACAGTAAAAAAAGGTATTTACTCATTAATATAATCAACTAGAATCTTCTTTATATCATGATAACTTGTTTGATTAGAAAAGTTTATCAGAAGCTGTATCTGATATTGTTGTTGGTCTAGTTTATGTTGAATAATTAGCAATTGTGCAGTAGTATATTCTGCATAGTACTTGTTTTTTATTGCTTCAAAAATTTGCAATGCTCTATAAAAAGCACTTTGAGCATCATTAAGGTTATTTAATTTATTGTGTATCAAACCGGTTTGTAGAATATTTAGAGCCAATCCGTAATTATTATTATATTGTTTATCAATTTCTTTACTTCGATTAAAACTTTTAAGAGCAAGGTGTAATTTGCCCTGTTGATAATGAATCAGTCCCTCAACATAATAAGAATAAGCCAGATTATAAGCATCATGAAACTTTCTTTTATTAAATTGCCTGTCAACTTTTTTTAGCATTTTACTTAAAGTTGCAATTTCTGGGTCAATATCCAGTAAAGTTTTTGCTAAAGATAAAATCGTAAGTCTTTTAAGTTGATGATTAATCTCTTTAAAGCTTTTTCCCTCAAGAAGAGAAATAGTCTCAGTATATTGTTGGTTAAAAATATAAATTTCTGCCTTAGTTAAGGTAAATTCGGTCATGAGATTTTGATTATGAGGCAGATATATATTGGTAATTGTATGCAATATCTCTTCGTAAAGGTTTGTATCTTTAGTGTAGTTTGAAGTTTTTAAAATACCGAAGAGGCTTCTTAGAATCTCTGTTTGAAAGTCATACAATTCAAAATTTTTAAGGGCTTGGTCATAATACCATAGAGAAGAAGAGTAATCATTTTCATTCTCTAACGAAACAGCTTTATTGTACATATTAATGCCGTTATCATAATTGATGTTTGTCGGTTTTCTGTCTTTTGGTAAAGATGAACAAGACATAAAAAATGTCATGAATAGAAGTATCAGAGGTAAATTAATCTTTTTCATTATCAATCTTTAAAGGTCTTGGAGCAGTTGTTGACTGCTTGTTATGAATATTATCCGGAATACCTCTGCGAATCAAAGGGTTATTGTTTATCCCTTCAAGTGTTTTTCTTGCAGTTCCAAGTGTATTTGTGCTTTCTATCAGTAAATTTGACATTTCAGGAGTTTGTCCTTGCAAGTAAAGGATAATATTTTGAATATAGTCTAGATTGTCATAAATCTTCAGCAAAATATCATTAATTGGAATAATAATGTTTTCTGAACTAGGGTCGATAATTTTAACAAGTAAACTATCAGGGTTCTTATAGTTATTGATTAATTCTGTGCTATGCGATAGTAAGTCATTAAGATTTTCTGAAGCTTTTAAAAGTTCAAGCGAAATCATATTAAACTGATTTATCACAGCAAAAATTTCACCGTCGTTCTCTTGATATGGTCGGTTAAGTTTGTTTATGAATATATGAGAAGATTTTATGGCAGATTCCAATTCTTCAGAGGAGTTTGCCAGTTTATATAGTAGTCGGAAAAAGCTTCCGCTGTCTTCATTGTTGTCCTGGTTAAGGTTATGTAAAAAAAGATTTACATTATTCATGATTGACGAAAGCATATCGCCGGAAATTTCCAGATTAGTTTTTGAAATCAATAATCTTCCTTCGGGAGTATTTAGCTCGGGGATTAAAGAAAATTCTTTTGCAATTGCCTGCCTGTCCGGACCTTGTATAAGTTCAATAGTGCTTTTTCCGGTGATAGGATTGATTGTTTTTCTGAGGATTGAATTTTCAACTACTTTAGTGTAATAATCTCCAAAAATAACAAATTCTGCATCAATCAGATTTTGCTCATTAAGGGTAAATTTTCGTAATTCACCAATCATAAAACCTTTAAAGACAACCGGTGTTTTTGTGGAAATGCCCTGTACATCAGAAAATACAGAATTGTAGAGATGTTTCTTAACAAAAACCTGCCTATTAATGGCAATAGAATACAATGTAAATACAAATGCTAAAAAAGCAATCAGTACAAATAATCCAACAATTTTTTCAGTATGTTTAAACTTATAATTCATTTATTTAAGGAGTCTAGTTTTCTTTTTTAGTATTTTTATTATTAAATAGAGTAAGGTAGAAATGCTTATTATATAAATCCATGCAAAGGAAGTTTCAAGTTTTAAATCATTAAAGTAATCTGCACTTAACTCTATGAAAAAATGAATAATAATCAGTGCATATACTCCATCATTTTCTTGTCTAAGTACTTTTTTGAATGAAAAAGGATTTTGATTCTTTTCCCATTTTTTAAAATTAGGTATAAGGGTCGGAGTTGAATTTGCCCATTCTTCATATACTTTACCAAATTTCTTCCGTAAATATTCCTCTTCAGTGAACATTATTTTTTCATAATACATCCAAAAGAATAACATCACGGAGAGACTTACCCAAAACATTTGCAACCTCATGCTTATGCCAAGCCAAATTAAAAAATTACCCAGATAAAGCGGATGTCTGATTAAAGAATATATGCCGGTTGTGTTCAAACTGTCTGCCCTTTGTTTTGCTACATTTCTGCCTGATGTATTAGGAGAAGCGTATCCTACGGCATAAGACCTAACAATAACACCAAGAAAACTTATGAGAAAACAAAATAATGTCCAATCATAATCATTTGCAAAGTTTCCTAATGATTTTCTTTGAAAATATATTACTATTAAATAGAAGGGTATTAGTACCAAAGGGACATAACTCCTATATTTAAAAAGATATTGACCAATCCTTTCATAATCTTCTCTTAAAGCCATATATACCTCCAAAATTTTTTATAATATCAATCAAATGTTATTTAATTTTTTAGTCAAGCAAATTTTTGTTTTTTTTATTGACAAAATCTCATGTAAAATAAATATTTCTTTATAAAATAAAATAACATGGATAATTATATGAATCATTATTATACTCCTCTTGGAATATTAGAAGCCAAAATCCAAAATGATAAAGTATTAAGTTGTAGATTTGTAATACCGGATAAAAATGATTATATTTTTAATTTAGATAATATATCAGAGGCACTTAAAACATACTTTGTTCAAAAACTTGATTTTGAAGATAAAACTTATACGCTGACTGCTAATTCTGAATTCCAAAAGATGGTTCTACTTGCAACGAAAAATATATTAATTGGGCAAACAAAAACATATCAGGAAATCGCACAAGCTATTAATAATAAAGATGCTTTCAGGGCAGTAGGTAATGCCTTAAATAAAAATCCACTACCTCTGTTTATCCCCTGTCATAGAGTTATCGGGCAAAAAAAATTATCCAGTTATGGTGGAGGAAACTGGAGAAAAGAAATACTCTTATTACACGAAAAAGGTTTTTTTGATGAGTTGGGCATAGTACATGGCAGCGTTGAACTAAAACCATATAACCCAAAATGGCCTGAAATGTATAAGATTGAAGAAAAGATAATTTTAAATGAATGTTCATGTATAATCAAAAAGATTCATCATATTGGAAGCACATCTATAGAAAACATACAATCTAAACCGATTATAGATATTATGATTGAACTTGATGATTTTAGCTGTAAAGAACAGATTTTTAAAGAACTGCTAAATATAGGTTATATTTTTAGGATGCAAGCAAGAGAAGACTGGATATTTATGTCTAAAGGTTATAATGAAAAAAAGATGTATCATTTGCACTTAGTGTTTAAAGATTCAGAATTTGCTCAAGAGCATCTGATATTTAGAGATAATCTCCGTAAATATCCATCTATAGCAAAAGAGTATGAACATTTAAAGATAGATTTATTGTCTCAATATAGAGACTCACCGGAAGATTATACAATCAATAAAAGTAATTTTATCTATGAACATTCTCAGGCGATAAAATAACACAGAGACAGATATTTCTGTCTATGTATCAATCTATTGTTAAATTCATTATTTTATGAGAAGCATTTTTTTGATATACTTATACTGATTAGTTTTCATAGAATAAAAATCTACCCATAAGGTTTTTTTTAAAAGTTATCATCCATTGCATTCCGGTTAAGATTATACTTCCCGGATAGAAACGCTTTATTTGTAAGTGTTTTTACTAACAGACCTTTAGCGTTATAAATCTTGATTAATACTTTTGTTTTTCTGAAATATCAAACTGATTGTAGTGCTTGGAATAAATGGGTTTGGATATGCATTCTTAAGTTGAGTTTTAAGAGGAATGATGTGATTATCATCAAAAATTTTATTTGTTCTAATACTTATTGGACAATAAAACTCAACAATGCCACTAAAAGTGCAGGGTTATGAGAGCTTAAAACGATATTTTCTTGATTTTAGATACTCATTACAACTCAATATTGAATTTACAATTTTTAAAAATTGGTGAGTTTTGCTCACTCCCAACCGGCAGGGTTCAGGTTTTTTAAATTTTATTGCAGTCTAAAAAAACTTTAAATTATAACGCTTATTAAGATTTAAAGCTAAATTCTTTAATAACAATACTTACCTACCTACTATTTTCAAGAGACCTCCAGGATGGAATAAGCATCCTGGAGGTCTCTTGCTGATTGGTCAAAAGCCTTAGGTTTCAACATAATTGTTCATTATCTTTATTTTACACAGCTTCGTAAGGTATAGTTAAGCAATTATTTATGAATTAAGAATTCTCATTTAACCATTTTT
>CAZJNG010000173.1:0-5806 GCA_964547265.1 uncultured Candidatus Cloacimonadota bacterium
AAAACTTAATAAAATCGAAATAATTAGGAGTTGCATGATCAATATGTAAACCTATACCTGAATTTTTCGTCATATTACCTAAACTCTTAACCATTGCTGAGATAATTTCGGCTCCTGCAAACATGTCTTTTGAATCTCCTGCAGCATACTTACAGGCTCCTGAACTCATTTGAAGCAAACCGTCTGATTTTTGATGCTCATATCCCCAGACTAAAGGCCTGATGATAAAATCAAAAGCTACATTAGATGCGATAATACCGTATCGATTTTTCTTTGCTTTTGCAAAGACTTCTTTTAATTTCTCTCCAGAGTAAAACATATTTTCCTCCTTATAATTCGTATATTTTTCTGATGATGAAATATTAGTAATATGAGTGAATTTTGTCAACTAAAATTTATTTTTTTTTCTTATTCATCCAACTTTCCACAATTAATATTTACAATTTTTACATAATTATTAATCTAATAATGGAATATTCTCATATCAGTTTTGAGTTTGTATAAAATAAATGCTTAAAACCGGAATTTTTTATGTGTAAAAAATCAGTTATAAATTCATTTCTTATATCTTTATGTTTATAAATTAAAAAGCATTTAAAAAATCATCTTAATTGAAATTAATTTTTATTTAGTTAAGTTATAAGAATGAGCTTTTTTACTTGCTAACTACCTGAAACAAATAGCTTAGCTACAGGGGACCTACAGGAGATGCGATTCCCTGTAGGTTACCTGTACCTCGCCTGCTTTAAAAAAAGAAAACATCGAAATATAATGTATTGCAAAACAATAAGTTAGCATTTCAACAGCCTACTTCTACACAATAATAAACAAAACTATAAATAAAAATATATTTTAGAATTTATTTTCCTTTGATATTTTGATTATAAATTATTTAGGATATTTTTGATTATAAGTAAGAGTTTTTCTGATAAAAAACCAAGTTTTTACAACAGAAAATCAAAATCTAGTTTATTGCACTTATGGATTATTAAGCTAATTCAGAAATATTTAAAGAAAAACATTTGACAATTATATCTATGTGTTATATTTTAGATTGTGTAGTGAGTTTATGGAGTTAAAGATGAATAAATTTAAGATACATTCAAAATATAAGCCTACAGGTGATCAACCTCAGGCAATAGAAGAGCTAAGCAAGAACATAATAAATGGTGAGAAATATCAGATTTTACTTGGAGCGACTGGTTCAGGTAAGACCTTTACCATAGCTAATGTTATAGAGAAATTAAACAAACCAACTATTATAATGTCTCATAATAAAACCTTAGCAGCCCAGCTTTATGGAGAATTTAAACAACTATTTCCTGATAATGCGGTTGAGTATTTTATCAGTTATTATGATTATTACCAGCCGGAGGCATATATACCGGGCAAAGATATATATATTGAAAAAGATTCAGATGTAAATGAACAGATTGAACGCCTCAGAATTAGGGCTACCATGTCTCTTTTTGAAAGACAGGATGTGATCATTGTTGCTAGTGTTTCATGTATATATGGACTTGGAATTCCTGAAGATTATCGAGAAGCAGCCTTATTTCTAAAAAAAGGTCAGACTATAGAACGAGAAGAGTTGCTAGAGAAACTAATTGCCGGGCATTACGGTAGAAATGACATTGCTTTTGAAAGAGGTTTTTTTAGAGTTAGGGGAGATGTTGTTGATATTTATCCGGCATATTTGGAAAACTCTGTCAGGGTTGAATTCTTTGGTGATGAGATTGAGAAGATTTCAAGGCTTAATCCTATTAGCGGGCATATTTTAGAAGAAGTTGATGATTATCCGATTTATCCGGCTAATCACTTTGTTATGTCTGCGTCCAGAAAAAAAGATGCTATTAGCTCAATTCAAAAAGAACTTGACGAACAGGTGAAATATTTCCTTGATAATAATAAATTAGTCGAAGCACAAAGAATAGAACAAAGAACAATGTTCGATTTAGAGATGATAAGAGAGATTGGATACTGTTCAGGGATAGAAAACTATTCAAGACATTTGACAGGTGCAGAAAAAGGTATGCCTCCTTTTTGTTTATTAGACTATTTTCCTGATGATTTTTTAATGGTGATAGATGAATCTCATGCCAGCGTACCACAGGTAAGAGCAATGTATGGAGGAGACTATACCCGTAAAAAGAATTTGGTAGAGTATGGGTTTAGGTTGCCTTCTGCTTTTGACAACAGACCTTTGAAGTTTGAAGAATTTGAAGCACATTACCCTCAGGTTATTTATGTTTCTGCTACTCCCGGAGATTATGAACTCGAAAAAACACAAGGTGTATTTACAGAACAAATAATCAGACCAACAGGGCTTGTTGACCCACAAATCATTATTAGACCGGTTGATACCCAAGTTGATGATGTAATCAATGAAATCAATCATAGAACAAAAAAGAATCAAAGGATTTTAATCACGACCCTAACGAAGAAGATGGCAGAAGATTTATCAAAATATCTCGAAGATGCAGGTATTAAAGTTAGGTACATGCACAGCGAAGTTGATACAATAGAACGGTCAAAGATAATCAGAGAGTTAAGGCTCGGTGAAATTGATGTCATTGTGGGAATTAACCTTCTTAGAGAAGGTTTGGATATGCCGGAAGTTTCGTTAGTAGCTATTCTGGATGCAGATAAGGCAGGTTTCTTGCGTTCTACAAGGTCCTTGATTCAGACCTCAGGCAGAGCTGCCCGGCATATTGACGGAACTGTAATATTCTACGCAAACACTAT
Source organism: uncultured Candidatus Cloacimonadota bacterium (assembly GCA_964547265.1). Classification (GTDB taxonomy): domain Bacteria; phylum Cloacimonadota; class Cloacimonadia; order Cloacimonadales; family WRIO01; genus JALNXV01. The sequence continues at coordinate 2,746 of CAZJNG010000173.1, forward strand.
CACTCAGGCAATGCAGGAAACAATCAGCGAAACCAACAGAAGACGAGAAAAGCAAATTAAATACAATTTAGAACACAATATTACACCTAAACAAATAGAAAAAAGTATTGAAGATATTATGCAATCAACTTCTGTTGCAGACGGTTATGCAGATTATGAAGTCAATGTTAAATCAAAAAAAGCCGATAACAATAAGCGAATCAATGAATACTTAAACCTTGATAAAAAAGAAGACTTAATTGCCTTACTTAAAAAAGATATGAAAAAAGCAGCAGATGAGTTGAATTTTGAACTAGCAGTTGAACTGCGTGACCGAATAATTGAATTAGAAGAATTATTATCATAGATGTAAGATTAAAGGGAGAGATATATGAAAAATTTGCTTACTTTTAAAAGTATATTGTTATGTATGTTTATTTTATCATCATGTGCTTATCATAAAAAAATAATACAAGAGCCTGTAGAAATCCAAGATTTAGTGACATATCCACAAGATATTTTTTACTATTCGAAACAGATAAAAAACTCAGATTTACCATTAATGGAGTTTGAGCAACAGTTGTTAATGGATAGTCTTTCCGGAGAAAAATTCTTTGCAGTTTGGACAGATACATTACAAACAGACTCACTAAAGGTTCAGGAATTACACAGATATTACATTAATCTTTTCAATCGATATAAATCACGCCCCGGATATGCAGAAAATAAATTAAAAAGAGATTCTCTCTTTGCTATTGAAATGATTAAAACAACAGAGCTTAGCTCCGGCTTTAATTCTTTTAAAAAGGCTATTGTTCTGGAATATGTTGACATAAGAGTTGTACCTAGTAATAAACCATATTTCTTAAATTTTTCTCTTGCCGGCGAAGGTTTTCCTTTTGATTATTGGCAAAATTCTACTATACCTGTTGGTACACCTGTATTTATCTACCACGAAACCGAACATTGGGTGTTGATAGGTTCACATATATGTCATGGCTGGATTCCCAAAAACAAGATTGCTTACATTAATGAAGAACAAATACAAAAGATTTTGAACTTGCCTCAAATCGCTTTAACTAAAGATAATCAGGCACTTTTAACCTCAAATAATATTTATAAAGGCAGAGCTGATATTGGTACAGTATTACCTTTAATAAATGAAGAACAAGACTATTTTAAGGTATTATTTTTTGAAAGAGACAGTCTTGCTTACGCTAAAGAAATAAATTTAAAAATCAAAAAAGATATTGCTGCAATAAAGCCGATTCCTTTAACCATTGAAAATATTGCAACATTAAGTAATGAGATGATGGGTCAGTTATATGGTTGGGGAGGTATGTTTTTTAATCGTGATTGCTCTCAGGTTTTACTTGACTTATTCATGCCTTTTGGCATTTTATTACCTAGAAATAGCAGACAACAAGCTAATTTGGGTGGCATCCCGATCTCAATCAAAGAATTAAGTTCAACAGATAAAAAGAAATTCATTATTGAAAACGCTAAGCCTTTTACTACTATGATCGGTATGCCCGGACATATTATGCTATATATCGGACATGTTGATGATGAACCTTTAGTCTTTCACAATATGTGGGGGGTTAGAACCATGCACAGAAAAACTGAAGGCAGACATATCGTTGGTAAGGCAGTCATTACAAGCCTTGAACCGGGTAAAGAATTAAAACTCGTAGATAAAAAAAGAACCTTAATTAACAGAATTGAAAAGATAACATTTTTATTTTAGTAAAAAGGTATTCTTATTGTAGATAGAAGTATTAAAAAGTAGGGATAATGAAAAAGATAATATTTGTATTTTGGTTTTTAGTGGTGTTTTTAGGTTTATATTCAGAAATAAGGATGGTTGCAGAGTGGGAGCCGATGATTGGGACATTAATCCGTTGGCCTCTTGGCATACCTCAGGACTTAGTTGTAGAACTGGCAAGTGATGATTCTTTATTTGTTCTTGTACAAAACTCTACACAAGAAAGTCATGCAATTGGTCTTTTCAGTAATGCAGGGGTAAATTTGTCAAATGTTCGCTTTATTTACGCAACCACTAATACTCACTGGACTCGTGATTGGGGTCCTCATTCAGCATTTATAAATGGAGAATATACAATAATTAATCCTATCTTTGACGGATATCCATGGGTGCCGGGCAGAAGTCGTTTGTATGATGATGATAACATGGTTAATATTACCTTAGCAGATGAGTTAAATGCTAATCTGGTAAATTTTCCTGCATATCTTACAGGTGGGAATTTCATGTCAGACGGTTATACTACAGCCTTTTCTACTCAACAAATGTTGGATGAAAATCTTCCTCTGCATAGCTATCAGGAATTTATAGATTTAAGTGCAGAGTTTTTAGGAATTGAGAATTATCAGTTTACAATAAACCCTGAGTTTCATGGAATCCAGCATATAGATTGTTGGGCAAAATTGCTTAACGAAGAAACTGTATTAGTAAAAAAACTGGAAATTTCACATCCCGAATATCACAGAGCAGAAACCTTAGCAACATTTTTTGCTAATCAGACAAATGTTTATGGAGAAAATTATTTGGTTAAAAGAATTGAGTGTCCAGATTATGCATATAATCAGGCAGCAGCTTATACAAACTCATTGATTTTAAACAAAAAAGTTTTAGTGCCGTTATTTGGAATTCCTGCGGACTCTCTTGCCTTACAAACCTATAGAGAAGCTATGCCGGGCTATATGGTAAAAGGTTTTTACTTTAATGCCTGGTACTATTATGATGCCTTACACTGCCGAACAATGGGTATTGCTGACAGAGATATGCTGAGAATTGAGCATATACCTCAATCTTTAATTGAGAGTTCTGATGATACAATAACATTATCCGCTAAAATCATTGCCTACAGTGCTTATGATCTAAATAACAGTAACTTAAAGCTTCATTATTCAAAATTAAATGAAGGCTTTTGGCAAGAAATAACTTTATCTTCAACTGGAGATGGATTTTATTCTGCTGAAATATCAGATATTCTTAATGATGAACTGATAGAATATTATTTTGAAGCTGAAGATGATTTTGGTAAACACGCATTTCTACCAG
>CAZJNG010000174.1:0-5803 GCA_964547265.1 uncultured Candidatus Cloacimonadota bacterium
CTTTGATATTGTAAATACTGATATTTACTTTTCCCGGAGTCAAAAGGTCAAAGCTAATCGTAGTAGTAGGGTTAAACGGATTTGGGTAATTTGCTTCGAGGTTTGTTTTTTAGCACGACATAGTCATTGATTTTTGTGCTGTTGACGATTATTTCCCAGATATGTTCTGCTGTGAGTTCACCGTCACTGACAATGATTTTTATTTCATACTCTCCGTTTTCAGGGAAATCATAAGCAAAACTACTTGAATCAGACTCTGCCTGAACTTCATTGATAAACCAACTGTAAAAGAGTTCTTCATTATCCACATCGGTCGCTACAACAGAAAACTCTATGAGTGTATTTTCATATAGACAAAGACAATCATAAAATCTTTTTTTTTATCTAATAATTTATTCTCATATATCGTTTTTTATTTTTTTTGGTATCTTTTTGGATTAATTTGATCTACGAGCTGGTTAATTCTTTTTTACAAGATCTTGTATTTTTAATATTTGTGAAAATTATATAGTCGATTATTACAAGCTAATAATAACAATTTATAATCTTCTCTGTAGTTTTGATAACACTTTAGCAAAGAGCATACATTTGACCAATTGTAGTCTGAGTGCGTGAATGTCCTTGTTCTGAGGATAACCTATAACATTTTACAGAATCCTTGCAGTTCTGAGTAAAACCTCTACCATTATAAGACATATTACCAATATTAAATTGAACTTTTACAAGTTTAAACTGTATGTCAGCATCTCCCTGTTCCACTTTTTATTTTAAAATTTCAATATCTTCCATTAATCCTCAGGATTAATACTTTTAAGAAGTGATTTCATTAATAACATGCCCGTATTACAACTTAATGTCTGTGCCATTCTCTGATTTTATAACAGTAAGTCTTTTAAAAGCAGGAAAAGATTTGTCTTCCATATGACTTATTACAAGAACATTCTGCATAACAAGAGCCTGGGTAAGAAAGTTAATCGATAGTTGTCTGCTTATCTCATCCATCCCATCAAATACCTCATCGCAGAAGATATAATCATTATTAAATCCTCTTTGCTTACTTAAGTAATCTCTGTGTGCTAAAGAAAAAATAAATAAAGCTTTGCTTTTTTCACCGCCACTTGTATAGTCAAATTTTATTCCGTTAAGTGTTGGTTGTTTTATCTTACTGCCAATCTTTACAATAAGCTTACTATTTAAATTATATACTTTATTGCTATAGAAATTTATTAATGGTTCTAATCTGGTATTGTATAAATCAATAATATAGTCTTTAAATGAGTTTTGTACAAGACGAGTGTCTTTATTTACTTCATCCAGAAATAATGACCATCTGTTTATTTGTTTTACTGTCTCAGACAGTTTTTTTGTATGATTTTTTTTTGATTTTTCAGACTCTTCTACTTCATTTTTCAATTTAGAAATATCTGATTTTATCAGCAGTAACCTTTTTTTATCATTTGCATACAGCTCCGATTTAATTTTATTTTCTTTTAACTTATCCTCTTGTTCAATCAAGTTTTTTAATTGAATTGATTTCTTATATTTATCACTCTGTTTCACTGAGATATTATTATTTATTTCTATAATTTTTATAGCAATGTCAGTATTTTCCAGATCTTTGATTTTTTGCTCTATGTCAGTAGTTTCTGGAGCTACATACAATTCTATGTCTTGTAAAGCATTATTTAAACAATTCTCATCAATCATTTTGGCAGTGTTTTCAATGATAGTTTTTTGATTAGTCTCAGTATCACAATTGTAAACAATGTAGTAATCTGGGAGATTCCTCTTTGGTTTATTTTTAGAAGTATAAACAACAATTTTAACTTCTTTAAATTTTTTTACGGCACTTTTCTTAATCCCGGATAGTTCTTTTTCTAACTTTTGTTTAGATTCTGCTTCTTCAGTTTTCACAATACTTAATACATCACTACAATGATTTTTTGTTTCTTCCTCTACAGTAACTATTCTGACTTTTTTAGAAATTTTTTCTATATAATTAGAATTTGTTATTAAGATACTATCTTTTTGACCCTTAGAAATGAAAGAATTAGATGAATCTTTTTTATCTAATTTCTTGATTTTTTCTGTGATCTCAGCTATTTTCTTTGCTTTCTCTTCTTTAGATGCCTTTTCATCAATTTCGTATTGTTGTTTTTGTAACTCATTATATTCTTTTAGAGCTTTTTTCACATAAGCTCCAAATTTATTACCGGCAGTTCTAATATATAAGCCTTTAGAATCTTCAATTATCTTATCTCTAAGCTCCTTTAGCTCTTTAATTCTCACTTCTATGCCGCTTGACAAAGCAGATTTTTCATTATACAGACTGCCGATTTCATCATCTAAAACCTTTATTTCATTATCAAGCTTTTTAATCTCCGATAATAAAACATTATGTTGATTCTCGTTATACGATATGTCCTCAGTACCAATTTTTTTTTGAATTTCTTGTTTTTCGTTTTCCAGTTGTTGTATTCTAAATTGAGAGGTTTCAATAAATCTATCAGATATTTCAATTATTTTATCTGATTCTTCTTGAGATTTGGAAAGTTCATTAAGTTTATCATTTAGCTTATCTTTAATTATTGCACTATTTTGAACAATATTGTCAATAATTCTATCACATTCAAAGTATGACGATATTACAGCTTTACACTCACTTGCTTCCTGTTTGATTAAAGAATTTGTCATTCCTTGCATTAAAAAGGAAGTAACTAACATATAAAGATGCTGTTTTGCTTCTATGCTTCCCTCTTTGATACCGTCAGGAGTAGCTTTTATCTCATATTCATTACCCTTAACATTGAATTTAATTAACACTTCAAAGGGATGTTTGTTATCTCTATAATATTTTTTTAATTCTTTTTGTGAACTTGTATTATCCTTCAACTCGCAAAGAGCCACACTTGTATAAAGTGCTTCCAAAATCGAAGATTTACCAGAACCGTTAGAACCACCATCAATCAAGTTTTTGCCTAACACTTCGATTTTTCCATCAAGTAAAATCCAATCAGTTTGGCTAATAGACTTAAAATCTTTAATTTTTATTTGTAAGTTATTTAAAGTCATTAGGAAGTTCTCCTTTCGTTAGTGCTTTAATAATTTCTGAACTTAATCCTTTTTTAGTAAAAAAATCTGTAATCAGTTCATCTGATCTAGCCAATGTTGTAATACTGTCAATAATAGATTGTCTTTCTTCAAGTACTTCATCGTTTGAAATTTCTAAAAATTCTGAGGAATTTTTTATTTTTTGATTTCCTTCACTAATCTGAAAATAGGAATAAGGATTTTCAATAAACTCAATTTTCTCGGTGCTTGTATCAAAAAGAGTTATACCAAGGGGGTCATCACACATGGATTTAATTCTGCTTTGAACCGCCCCAACGGCTAAGACTTTTCGAGAGATGTACTGACGAATATGGTAATGTCCTATGAATAATCTATCATAATTTACTCCACTAAGTATCTTATTGTTTTTGCCCTTGTACTCATGTCCATTATCATAAAGTCCTCCATGAAAATCACAATGAGAAAAGACATACTTGTATGAATCTGTTGGATATAAATTTTTATCAATAGCTTTAGTATAAGGTATAAATAAACAATCAAAAAAAACAGACGGCTTATCAATAAAGTGCTTACAACGAAGCAAAGACAAGATGTCGCCATCAACATGATATTCGTGATTACCCCTTAAGATGTAATGTTGACTAAAATCTAACATATTTAGCAATTTAACAATTGAAGGGCTTAAAATTTGTTTTCTACCACCTGAGCAATCAAGTGTGTCACCAAGATTAATTATACCATCAACTTTTTTAATATTTGCAGTTTCATTGATAAAGTTAATGGTATCTATTACTTTATCATCATCAACTCGAGATGCTCCAATATGTAAGTCGCTATAAATTAATAAATTAGCCATATAAACTCCTAACTGTTTATTATATTTTTTTAAAAACCTTTATATTATTTACTGTAGATCCGATTGATGCGTTATCACGCTACCAATTCTCCATCTTCTATTCCCGGCAAATTAGGTGTGACATCATAGTCGTAGGATAAAAGTTGCGTAGTAAATACACTTAGCAAACACATGATTAGTAAGATTTGTTTTTTTCATTTTGTTCCTCCATTTATTTTTGTTTGATTGTTTTTTATTTATGTCACCAAAGTGGCAGAGTGGGTCGGGGTGTGTCTCATTATTCCCCATGTTAAAACATGGGGTTACTATTTTAGATGTATATTGATTAAAAACATCTAAAGATGATTTTAAATTAATGAAAATATTGAAATATGTGGCTATGAGTTTAGAAATTAAATTCTTAGCCACAGGTTTTATTCCCCGTATCAGGTGTACCATTTTATGGTTCATCTCCAAAAATTTGTTTAAGTTGTTGTTCGTTAGGGAGATTATCTGCAATTTCTTTTGGTAGTTGTGAATAACTGTAAGTTGCCACTCCCATTGGTTTGTTGACAATTTCGAGAGCATATTCTACAGTTATTTCACTTTTACTTTTGCAAAGAAGTATTCCTATGCTTGGATTGTCATTGCGATATTTTACAGTTTTATCCAGCAAATGCAGATACCAGTTGAGTTGTTGACTGTATTCAGGTTTAAATTCATTTACCTTTAACTCTACCGCAATCATAGATTTTAATTTTCTATGATAAAATAATAAATCTATAAAATACTCTTTATCATCGAGTTCTAATCTGAACTGTTGACCCATAAAAGCAAAATCAGCCCCAAATTGACCTAACATTTTTGTTACATTACTTACAATTGCATTTTCAAGTTGCTTTTCAGTATGATAATCAGGTAGATTTAAAAATGACAAATCGTATTCATCTTTAAATTGCATGGAATATTGAGCTATTTCATTTTCAGTTAATGCCTTATCAAAATTATTCTGGAAATGATGATGTTGAGAATACAAATCGATTTTGATTTTTTCTTCTAATATACTTCTGCTCCATGCTTCTTCTTTTGCTTTTTTTAGATAAAACTCTCTTTCTGTACAGTCTTTTATTTTACTGAATATCATGACCGTATGACCCCAATGTAATTTGGCAACAACTTGTTGCCAAATTGAGTTATTTGCAATTTCTTCATACACAAATCGCATCAAACGGAGATTTCTCTCTGAAAAACCTTTTACTCCGGTAAACTCAGCTTGCAAATCAATTGATAATTGCTTTATCACTGAAGTACCCCATCCTGTTTTAGTTTTTTCTGATATGATTTTACCAATATCAAGATATGCCATAATCATCTCAGAATTTACTGCACTATAACTTCTGTACTGTGCCTGTAAAACTCTTTCTTTAAGAAGTTTAAGAGTTTTGATATAGTCATTTTTTTCGATTTCATTGCTCATAAATTTTTACTAACAGGGTAATTTAAAACCCATACCTTCTATCATATTTCTCAGGGTGCAAGCAAGGATGTATGCACAACAAAGATTGCTTCACTCCGTTCGCAAAGACTGACCGGACGAGCCGTCCGGTTTCCAATTTAGATTGCTCCTCGCAAAGACAAACCCTGTCACTGCGAACAAAGTGCGGCAGTCTGCTAAAATCATAGCCACCGATGAAACACCGATAAAGTTGCCTATGCGAGCGTCAGAGAAACAATTTAAATTCTTAGCCACCGATGAAACACCGATAAATTTGCCTCTACGAGCGTCAGAGAAACAATTTAAATTCTTAGCCACCGATGAAACACCGATAAATTTGCCTCTACGAGCGTCAGAGAAACAATTTAAATTCTTAGCCACCGATGAAACACCGATAAATT
>CAZJNG010000175.1:0-5801 GCA_964547265.1 uncultured Candidatus Cloacimonadota bacterium
TCAGTTTATGCTGAAGAAATAACCAGATATCTGATTGAAGATTTTGGAACAGAACATCCCGAGATTATTTTAGAACCCGGTCGTTCATTACTAGGTGATTCCGGTGTTATAGTTAGCGAGGTAGTTTTAATTTCCAGAAAATCCCGTACTGCTCTTAACAGATGGATTTTTACTGATGTCGGTAAATTTAGTGGACTAATCGAAACGCTGGAAGAGTCAATTAAATTCCCAATCTTCACAGAACGAAAAGGCGAAACAGAAGAATGCATAATAGCGGGACCAACCTGTGATTCTCAAGATATCATGTATGAAGATTTCAAATATGATTTACCTCTCAGCTTATCAATCGGTGACAGGTTATATTGGTTTTCAACAGGTGCTTATACGACTTCATATAGCTCCGTTGAGTTTAATGGGTTCCCTCCATTAAAAACATACTTTATTAAATAAAAATCTGCGGGTTGATTTCTCAACCCGCATTATAATCTCTTGAGTTTACTTTATTTCGTCAAGATGTGTATTAAGTTCTTCAGTTCCTGTTAAAACAAATCTGCCTTCTTTAATAATATCAATAGTTTCTCCATTTGCTTTAATTGCTTGTATCAGACCGATTTCTTTATACGGTAAAGTAATATCAACATGACAATTCGTATAAGCTTTAGAAGGGTCATCTTTACGAATGATTGTATGTTCATTATCACGAGAAATAATCTCTTTTCCGTCCGGATTAAATACAGGAGTGTCTTCTTCCCAACTATAGCAAGTATCACCGATGGCAAAATGAGGTCCCATTTTTTCAATTATTAAAATTGGCAATACATCTAGAATGTCATACTTCTTTGCTACAGCATAAGCCAGAGTATTTGTACCAATGGCAAATTCACCCAGCGGTAAGGATTTATGAGGAAAAATTAAATTTTCTTCAATATATTTTTTATTATCTTCTTCATTATCATAATTTTTACAGGTATAATTGGATATTCTTCCATCTTTAAATTCAATGTCAAGATCCTTATAGAACAAACTGTTTAAAAAAGTTTCTGATATATGTAGAGTTCCATTAGTGCCTGTAAGTTGAGGTGTATTAAAGACTTCACCAACCGGAATATTCACAGTAGCTCCACAATTAAAGAAATTAGTTTCTTTTTCAGGATCTTTTAAGGCAGGTATTTTTACTGTTAGAGATGTCCTGTTACCATTCATTCCTTTTACAAAAACACTATCTGCCTGATCTAAAGCATCGATTAGATACTGTTGGATTTTAAGCCAATGTTCATGATCAAGCATATTAATGTCAATAGTTTTATCAAAGATTTCTTCAAAGTTATTACCAATTTCGGGTGTTGGAAAACCAATAATACAAAAAGAATTTTCACTTCTTTTGTAATATTTATTCATCATAACAGAAGTAGAAGTTCTGATTTCCTGACTAAATTTTATTTGATTGTCATTATATTTTAAGCATTCTTTTTTATTTTCAGGTGAAAATGGTTTATCTCCAAACGGATCAAAATAAATACCTCCGGAACAAGAATTGATAATCTCATGATTATCTTCAATTGCTTTTTTTGTTTCGCTTATCAAATGTTTAGTGAATTCTTCATCCAGATATAAAGCATTATCAAAACGATGGTCATATATATACTGTTGATTATATTTACCGGTCAACATTGTACTAATAACGACTTTAAGATTGTAATTTTCTTCTAATTCTAGAATTAAACTTTTTGCCAGTCGTTCCATACCTACCCGTAAATAAAGAGAAACTGTTGATTTTTTTGTGTAATCTTTGTTGCCTTCTTTAAATCCCAAAATATAAGCTTTTGCGGTTTGGTGCATAATCTTGTCTATTTTCTCTTGAGGTAAACTATTCAAAAATTGAGCTGTTTTAATATCATCATCACTGACATAGATTCCATAATAGAATAAGTATCTGACATCATGCAGATCAGCATTTTTTATCCATTGAGTATAAAAATCCAAATCAGAGGAAAATCTCTTTTGATAACCAATACTTGCATTGTCATATAAATGAGTCCATGTATGAATCTTTAAAGTTTGCAGATGTTTTTCATGATTATTGTGATCGTCTTGCCAAGCGTCATAATAGTTACAGAAAAGCCTGATTATATGTTCCATTTTAAATATTAAATGTTCAAAAGCAAGCGTGTTGATGGAATATACAATTGAATAAATCACAGAGTTTAACTGTCCTGCTTTTTCACCAAAAACTTTGACACAATATTGAGGATTTAAGAAACTTTCTTGATAAAACTCAGAAAATACTTCCTTGTGTAAGCTTTTAGATAACTGTTTTAACTCATCTAAACTATGTTTTTTAAAATAATCTGCTGTTATATCTTTTTCTAATTCAGCAGCTGTTAAAATAATTAAGCTTGCTTTGTGAAAAAATTCAAGCCATTTTTCAACAGGATACCCTGAAGTTAATGAAAAAATCTCTTGAACTCTAATAAGTAACTTTTCATAATCAATCTTTTCCTGTTCATTTCGTTTTTGAAAAACAGATTTAATATTACTCATAATTTATCCTTTCTAAATATCTTTTTTTAATTAAAAACATTCATTATTATGAAATTGTTTTATAATCATGAGATGAAATTTTAGTTTTTAAATCGTCTATTATCATTTTGATAAGAATTATTGCATAATATTTTTTATAAGACTATTAAGTCAATCATTTTTTATAAAAATCAGATTTAATAATTTAATAAGTGAAAGGATTATATTTTTAGAACCTTTTTAATTACTGAAAAGAATCATCCGTTTAATCTATCTGCACTCCATTGGTCAGCTTAGTAACAGAACAACTCGTCCGGTCATTATCTTTCAATCTAACATGTCTTAAAGTTTTAAACTGAATACCATCATTCTGTATCGGAAAGCTCTTAGAAGCTTGAAGTTATGATGTTTTGAGTGTAAGCTGTATTTTTTTAATAATTTTTATTGACAAACAAGTTAATACTGTTATTATTTTCATAGGAGGATTTGTGAATATATCAAATTTATTAAAAAATACCTCATTTCTACATAATTTTATAAAAATACTTGTTCCTTTTACCATCCTTTTAATCTTATATCTATTCTTTGTATTCGGAATAATTATACCAACACTTGAAGAAAATCTATACAATGAAAAAATTGAAACCACTAAGCGATTATCTCAGTTATTATATAGTGATCTTCTTTCAAGACAACAAGATATTGATTCAGGTATTGTTTCGGAAGAAGAACATAAACAAAGAGTTATCAACAGATATGAAAAACTCCGGTTTGGAAAAGATAATAGCGATTATTTCTGGATACTTGATGAACGGGGTTTTGTCATAATGCATCCTTATGTAAAATCTATTGTTAATATAGATCCTAAATTTGTACAAGGTCCGGATGGAGTTTTATTGAATATACTTCTTGATAAAATGCAAGATGTTGTAGAAACTCAAAATGCAGGTTCTGTTGAGTATATGTGGCAATTCAATGAAGACTCATCTATTCTTACAAAAAAGATTTCATGGGTGACAAAATTTGAGCCATGGAACTGGATTATTGGAGCAGGTGTTTATATTGATGATATTGAAAACGAGATTTCTGTTTGGCGGACAAGACTATTAACTTATGGTGCAATCACTATTTTTCTTTCAATGCTTATAAATCTGTTAATCTCAATAAAAAGTATAAAATCAAAAATTAAAGAAGATGAAGCTATAAATAAACTGATTGAAAGCGAAGACAATATCAAAACTACACTGCTTTCTATTGGAGATGGCGTTATCTCTACTAATACTGAGGGATTAATAATCAGAATCAATGCTATGGCAAAAAAGATACTGGAAATTGACAATGAACCAATTACAGACCTTTATATCTTTGATATTCTCAAAATTAAAGAGTTACATTCTGATAAACTGCTCATATATGACAAAAATAGTTATTTTAATTCAATAACCAGATTAATCAACATGAATGAATGCTTACTTATCACAAGTTCAAACACTAATTTAAACATATCAATAAATGCAAACTTTATTCGTAAACATAATAGCGAGATAGAGGGTATTGTTATTGTTTTTAGAGATATTTCAGAAGAACTTAAGTTAAAAAATGAGATTATTGAAAATGAAGAGTTGTTTCGTACAATTTTTGACATCAGTCCTCTGTATATGACAATCATTAGATTAGAAGATTTAAGCTATGTCTCTGTTAATAATGCTTATGCAGAAAGTTATAATATGAAAATTTCTGACTTCAATCATAAAAAAGCCGGTGACATCGAAGATTGTATAGATAACTTTGAAGCTGAAGATTTAAATATTTTAACAAAAACAGGTAAACTAAATAACAAAATGAAAGCTGTAAATATTAAAAATGAAATCCATCATATTCTGTTTTCATCACGAGTTATAACCTTTCAAAACACACCTTGTATTTTTTCTATCTATAGCGATATAACCGAACTAAAAACTCTTCAAGAACAGTTAAATCATGCTCAAAAAATGGATGCTGTCGGACAATTAGCCGGAGGAATTGCTCATGATTTTAATAACATTATTGGAGGTATGCTTGGAATTCTTGAACTTATGACAATAAAAGATTATTCTTATGAAGATAGGATAAAAAACTTAAAAATTCTATTAAATTCAGGTCAAAGAGCTGCAGATTTAACAAAAAAACTTCTAATTTTCTCACGAAAAGGGAAAATTTATTCAACAAAAATTAACCTACATAAGTCAATTAATGATGCAGTCGCTCTTTTAGAAAGAACAATTGATAAAAATGTTAAAATATCTTTGAATTTAAATGCTATACAGTCTTATCTCATTGGTGACTACACTCAGTTAATGAATGTTGTTTTAAACATGGGTATTAATGCTGACCATGCCATGCAGGATGGTGGTAGTTTGTTTATTATTACTAATAATATAGCCCTGGATAAAGAGTTCTGTGAGAAATCTGTTTTTGACCTTGTTGCAGGTGATTATATTAAGTTAACTATCAAAGATACAGGTACAGGAATCAAATCTAAGGATATAAATAAAATTTTTGAGCCTTTTTTTACAACAAAAGAACAAGGCAGAGGAACCGGGCTTGGTTTAGCCGCTGTATATGGAACTATTAGACAACACCATGGAGCGATATATGTGGAAAGTGAATTAAATGTTGGTACTACATTTACTATTTACTTACCGGTTGCTGAATCAGAAGCTAACCTTAACAAAACAGATAAAAATTTATATTTAGGTACAGGTACAATCTTAGTTGTTGATGATGAGTATGTCATTCAAGTTATGGCAAAAGCAGTGTTAGAAAACTTAGGATACTCTGTTATTATTGCTAGCAACGGCAAAGAAGCTTTAGATATATATAAAAATATTCAAGATAAAATCTGCTTAGTTATTCTTGATATGGTTATGCCGGAAATGAATGGAAAAGAATGTTTTAAAAGTCTTAAAGCTCTAAATCCCGATATTAAAATAATCTTATCTTCAGGTTTTACTCAAGAAAGTGATTTGGAAGAATTACGATTGGCAGGTTTAAGTGGATTTATTCGAAAGCCGTATAATACTTCAGATATTAGCAAATTAATACAAGAGGTTTTAAGCTGTTGAGGTAAGATTCTCATCAACAATATTTTACCCACTTTAGTGAGTGATGAACTTTCTAAGTGTCACTAAAGTGACAGAGATGGTCGGGTGTGTGCTTCATTGTTCCCCATTTTAAAGAGGCTGTGCAATAATTACTGTTGTGCAAACACCCTTGTTTGCACCTAACATCATAAACCATTT